>NZ_JFJW01000087.1:0-15255 GCF_000611125.1 Cupriavidus sp. SK-4 | reverse complement strand
CCCCCCCCGTCCCCGCTGCAGCGCCGACCGCCGCACCCTTGCCGGCATCGCCTGCCATCGCGCCCACCACGGCACCCGCCGCGGCGCCGCCCGCGGCACCCCGCACCCGCTGGCCGCTCTGCGCCTGGGCCGGCGGCGGGGCGTTGGCGGCCTGAGCCGGATCCACGCCGGTCTGCTGCTTGGCCCAGCTGTAGCAGGCGCCGTCGTCGCTGGCCTGCTGTTGCTGGCTCTGGCCCTTGGCTGGATAGGCCATAGGCTTGTTCTGCGCCATGCCCTGGGCCGGGATCAGCGCCGGGGCCAGCGCGATGGCCCCGGCCAGTACGCCGAGGCCACGGAACAGCTTGCGATGCTGGCATTGCTTCATGATGATGTTCCCCCACGGGTGTCGGCTACGCAACGCTGGATGCACCGACCGGTGCGCAAGTGGCGAGCCGTTCTGTGAAGGCCAGTATTTGCGGCGCGCAGGGGTAAGTCAAATCAGCGTTTTGACGGCCCGATGTTATTTGTTTGTGGTGGGTGGCGGGGACAGCAGGAACGCGACCGCTTCCTGCCACCAGGCCGTATCGACATGCCCGGTCCAGTCGTTATGCCCGGCGCCGTCGATCACCGCCAGCCGCCGCGGTTCGCCCAGCGATGCATAGAGCGCCTGGCCGAAGCGTGCCGGCACGATGGTGTCGCGTTCGGCGACCGCGACCATCACCGGGCGGCCGAAGCCTTCCAGGTTGGCCGCGCTGTCGTAGCGGTCGCGCAGCACCCAGCCGGCCGGCAGCCAGGGATAGTGATGCGAGGCAATATGCGCAAGCTTGTCCCACGGCGTGATCAGCAGCACGCCTGCGACGCTCTCGCGCTGGCGCGCCGCGGCCGCTGCGGCCACGCCCGCGCCCAGCGACTCGCCGACCAGCAGCAGCGGGCCGCCGAACTGGCGCCGGGCCAGCGCAATCGATTGTTCCGCGTCTGCCACAAAGCTGCGCTCACCGAGTGCGCCGGTGCGCGGGCCGTAGGCCGGGTACTCGGCCAGGATCACGCGAAGGCCCAGCTTCGTCAGCGCGCTGGCGTAGTAGTCGCGATGCCCGGCGTGCCCGGCATTGCCGTGAAAGACCATGGCGGTGGCGCGCGCCGGCCCGGCCGGCTCGGCGACCAGTCCGCGAAAGTCCTGCGGCCCCGGCCAGGCACGCAGCCCGGGCGAGACCATATCGTCGACCGAGGCCTTGTCGGGGAAGTAGAGGAAGTGATCCTGCATCATGCTGATTCCGGCAAGCAGGACTAGTCCCGCACCGAGCCAGCGCAGCACCCTGCGTCGAACCGGCGTGGCCCGCGGCGACACCAGCCGCGCTGGCGCCGGTGCCGGGACGATGGCAGGCATGGCAACGCGCTCAGGCGCCGGCGAACACCGGTTCGCAGCGCACCTCGGTCCTGACCGAGTTGGCGATAAAGCAGGCGTCATGCGCGGCATGGTGCAGGGCATCGAGTTCTTCGCGCGTGGGCTCGCGCTCGCCGCCAAACGTCACCTGCGGGCGCAGCGTCACCACGGTCATCGCTATCTGTCCGTCCGCATTCCTTGCCATCACACCGGTGGCCGCATCGAGGTAGCGGTCGACGACAAAGCGTTGCTTCGCCGCCAGCGACAGGAACCACAACATATGGCAGCTGGACAGCGAGGCGATGAACATCTCCTCGGGATCGACCGCGCTCGCATCCGACATCGGCAATGGCACCACATGGGGCGACGATGATCCCGGGACTTCCGCGCCGCCGTCAAAGCGCAGCACATGCCTGCGGCTGTAGCGGTTGCCGGCGAAATCCTGCCCGTCGCGTTGCCACAGGACTTCAGCGGTGTATGTGGACATGCAAAGACTCCTAACGTTAGGAAAACCTCAGGCGCCGTGCGGCACGCTTTCACCGTCGCGCAGGCCCAGGCGCTGGTTGGCCGGCACGGCGACATCGATCAGCTTCGGGCGCGGCAGGTTCAGGTTGCGCATCATCTCGATGAACTCTTCGCGCGTGCGGCCGGCGACGCGGCTGTTGTGGGCGCGCTCCTGGCCGATGGTGGACGAGGTACGGCCCTTGTAGTCGTGGGCCGGATAGACCTGCGTGTCGTCGGGCAGCGCAAACAGCTTCCTGGTCAGGCTGTCGTAGAGCGTGCCGGCGTCGCCCGACTGGAAGTCGGTGCGGCCGCAGCCGTCGATCAGCAGGGCATCGCCGGTGAAGACGCGGCGCACGATGCCGTCGGGCGTGGGCTCTTCCCACAGGTAGCTCATGCTGCCGGCAGTATGCCCGGGCGTATGGATGGCGCGCAGCACCTGCTTGCCGAAGACGACAGTATCGCCGTCGATCAACTGCTTCTGTGCGGGCTTGATATCGCAGCCGGACGGCGCCGCAGTGTGCGCGCCGGTCTGCAGCGCAAGGTGGCCGGCCGAGGTGATGTGGTCGGCATGGGCATGGGTCTCGATGACCCACGCCAGCCGCGCGCCAGTGGACTTCAGCAGCGCCAGGTCGCGTTCCAGCTGGTGGTCGACCGGATCGATCAGCAGCGCGTCCCCGGTGGCGGCGTCGATCAGCAGGTAGGTGAAGGTGGACGAGGTCTCGTCGAACAGCTGGTGGAAGGTCTGCATGGCTGCTCTCTTGTTTTTTGCTCGGGAAACGCCGCCATGATACGCCGCGCTGCGCCTAGCATTCCACGATATTCACCGCCAGCCCGCCGCGCGCCGTTTCCTTGTACTTGGTCTTCATGTCGGCACCGGTCTCGCGCATGGTCTTGATCACCGAATCGAGCGACACGTAGTGCGTGCCGTCGCCGCGCAAGGCCATGCGCGCCGCGTTGACCGCCTTGACCGAGGCCATTGCGTTGCGCTCGATACACGGGATCTGCACCAGTCCGCCAACCGGGTCGCAGGTCAGCCCGAGGTTGTGCTCCATGCCGATCTCGGCCGCGTTCTCGACCTGCGCCGGGCTGCCGCCCTGCACCGCCGCCAGCGCGCCGGCGGCCATCGAGCAGGCCACGCCGACTTCGCCCTGGCAGCCGACCTCGGCGCCGGAGATCGACGCATTGAGCTTGTACAGCAGCCCGATCGCACCCGCGGTCAGCAGGAAGTCGACCACGCCTTGCTTGTTGGCGCCCGGCACGAAGCGGTCGTAGTAATGCAGCACGGCGGGGATGATGCCGGCCGCGCCGTTGGTAGGTGCCGTGACCACGCGCCCGCCGGCGGCGTTCTCTTCGTTGACTGCTATGGCATACAGGTTGACCCAGTCCATCACCGAGAGCGGGTCCGACAGCGTGCGCTCGGCGCGCTCGGTCAGGCTGCGGAACAGTTCAGGCGCACGGCGCTTGACCCTGAATGGCCCCGGCAGCTCGCCGTCGGTGCGGCAGCCGCGCGCCACGCACGCCTGCATCACATCCCAGATATGCAGCAGGCCGCTGGTGACTTCTTCCTCGCTGCGCCAGGTTAGCTCGTTTTCCATCATCAGCCGCGCGATGCTCTTGCCGCTGGCGGTGGCCATCTCCAGCATGTCCTTGCCGCTGCGGAACGGGTGCGGCAGTTGCTGCGCGGCATTGAGCACCTGCGTATTGGGTGCGCCCGCGGTCACGACGAAGCCGCCGCCGACCGACAGGTAGCGCGCCTCGCGCAGTGAAGCGCCGCCGGCGTCGAAGGCATGGAACTTCATGCCGTTGGGATGCTCGGCCATCGCTTCGCGCCGGTAGAAGGCGATGTGCTCCTTCTCGACAAAGGGCACGATGTGCTTGCCCAGCAGCGACAGCTCGCGGCTGGCGCGCAGCGCGGCCAGTTGCGTGTCGATGGAATCGGGATCGACGGTATCGGGCGCCTCGCCCATCAGGCCGAGGATCACGCCCTTGTCGGTGCCGTGGCCTTTGCCGGTGGCGCCCAGCGAACCGTACAGCTCCGCTCGCACGCTCGCGACCTGCGGCAACAGGCCGTCGCGCTCAAGCCCCTGCGCGAACATCAGGGCCGCGCGCATCGGGCCCACGGTATGCGAGCTCGACGGGCCGATGCCCACCTTGAACAGATCAAAGACGCTGACTGCCACGGAATGTCTCCAGCAATGGGATGGCCCTGAAGAGGCTCTTTTTGGTCGGTTGGCGTGGCTGCGACGGGCACCGCGACACCGCGATGCCCGTCATCTCGAGCATAGTTCGTTGGCGGGCCGCCGCGGCTCCGGCGGCGCTACGCCTCAGTCCACCACGTAATCGCTGACCGGCACGCAGGCGCAGAACAGGTTGCGGTCACCGTACACGTTGTCAGCACGGCCGACCGGCGGCCAGTACTTCTGCGTGCGCAGCGATGCCACCGGGTACGCGGCTTCCTCGCGCGTGTACTTGTGGGTCCACTCGTCGGCGGTCACGACTGCAGCCGTGTGCGGCGCGTGCTTGAGCGGGTTGTCGTCGCGGTCGAAGGTGCCGTCGGCAACGCGGCCGATTTCCTGGCGGATCGCGATCATCGCGTCGATAAAGCGGTCCAGTTCGTGCAGCGCCTCGCTCTCGGTCGGCTCGATCATCAGCGTGCCCGGCACCGGGAAGCTCATGGTCGGGGCGTGGAAGCCGTAGTCCATCAGGCGCTTGGCCACGTCTTCATTGCTGATGCCGGTGTCCTTCTGCAGCGGGCGCAGGTCCAGGATGCACTCGTGCGCGACCAGGTCGTGCTGGCCGGTGTACAGCACCGGGTAGTACGGGGCCAGGCGCTTGGCGACATAGTTGGCCGCCAGGATCGCATTCTCGGTGGCCGCGGTCAGGCCGGCCGAACCCATCATCGCGATATACATCCACGAGATCGGCAGGATGCTGGCCGAGCCGAACGGCGCCGCCGACACGCCGCCGATGCCGCGGTCGTCGCGGCGATAGCCGACGCTGTCCTGGTTGGGCAGGAAGTCCGCCAGGTGCGCGCCGACTGCCACCGGGCCCACGCCCGGACCGCCGCCGCCGTGCGGGATGCAGAAGGTCTTGTGCAGGTTCAGGTGCGACACGTCGCCGCCGAACTGGCCCGGCGCGGCGGTGCCGACCATCGCGTTCATGTTGGCGCCGTCGACGTACACCTGGCCGCCGTGCTTGTGCACGATCTCGCAGATCTGCTGCACGCCCTGCTCGAACACGCCGTGCGTGGACGGGTAGGTGATCATGATCGCCGCCAGGTTCTTGCTGTGCTGCTCGGCCTTCTTCGCCAGGTCTTGCAGGTCGACGTTGCCGTCCTCATCGCAGGCCACCACCACCACCTTCATGCCGGCCATCTGCGCCGACGCTGGGTTGGTGCCGTGCGCCGACGACGGGATCAGGCAGATATCGCGATGGCTCTCGCCGCGGCTGGCGTGGTACGCATGGATGATCAGCAGGCCCGCGTACTCGCCCTGCGAGCCGGCGTTGGGCTGCAGGCTCACCGCGGCGTAGCCGGTGGCAGCGCACAGCATGGCCTCGAGCTGGTCGATCATCTCGCGGTAGCCCACGGTCTGGTCCAGCGGCGCGAACGGGTGGATCTGGCTGAATTCGGGCCAGGTCACCGGGATCATCTCGCTGGTGGCGTTCAGCTTCATCGTGCACGAGCCCAGCGGGATCATGGTGCGGTCCAGCGCCAGGTCCTTGTCGGCCAGCATGCGCAGGTAGCGCAGCATCTCGTGCTCGGCGTGGTGCGTGTTGAAGACCGGGTGGGTCAGGTATTCGCTGGTGCGTGCCAGCGCTGCGGGGAACGCGTCCTGCGTGGCGGCTTCGAGCTTGTCGAAGTCCAGTTCGGCGGGCAGCGGCTTGCCTTGCGTGAAGACTTCCCACAGCGCGATCACGTCGGCGCGGCTGGCGGTCTCGTCCAGCGAGATGCCGACGCGCGTGGCGCTGATATGGCGCAGGTTGATGCCGCGCGCGGTGGCTGCGGCATGGATCGCATCGGTGTTGAAGCCGGTTTCCAGCGTCAGCGTGTCAAAGAAACTGGCGTTGGTGCGCGCGAAGCCCAGCGCCTGCAGGCCGGCGGCCAGCGTCGCGGTCAGGCGATGCACGCGCTGAGCGATGCGCTTCAGGCCCTGCGGGCCGTGGTAGACGGCATACATCGAGGCCATCACGGCCAGCAGCACCTGCGCGGTACAGATGTTCGAGGTGGCCTTCTCGCGGCGGATATGCTGCTCGCGCGTCTGCAGGGCCAGGCGGTAGGCCTTGTTACCCTGCGCATCGATGGTCACGCCCACCAGCCGGCCCGGCATCGAGCGTTTGAATGCGTCCTTCACCGCCATATAGCCGGCGTGCGGGCCGCCAAAGCCCAGCGGCACGCCGAAGCGCTGCGAGTTGCCCACGGCCACGTCGGCACCCCATTCGCCCGGTGCGGCAATCAGCGTCAGCGCCAGCAGGTCGGCGGCAGCCACCACCAGGCCGCCGGCGGCGTGCACGGCGTCGGCGATGGCGCGGTAGTCGTTGACGTCGCCGTTCACGCCCGGGTACTGCAGCAGCACGCCGAAGGCGTTGGCCGCGGCGGCATCGGCGGCGGGGCCGACCTTGACCTCGATGCCCATCGGCAGCGCGCGCGTGCGTACCACTTCCAGCGTCTGCGGCAGCACGTCGTCGGCCACGTAGAAGGTGTTCGAATCGTGCTTGTTCACGCGCTGCAGCAGCGTCATGGCTTCGGCCGCGGCAGTGCCTTCATCCAGCATCGACGCATTGGCGATATCCAGCCCGGTCAGGTCGGTGACCATCTGCTGGAAGTTCAGCATCGCTTCCAGGCGGCCTTGCGAGATTTCCGGCTGGTAGGGCGTGTAGGCGGTGTACCAGGCCGGGTTCTCGAAGATATTGCGCAGGATGACGCCGGGCGTGACGGTGTTGTAGTAGCCCTGGCCGATAAAGCTCTTCAGCACCCTGTTCTTGCCTGCCAGCCCGCGCAGCTTTGCCAGCGCGGCTTCCTCGCTCAGCGGCTCGGTGAACTCGCCCATCGGCATGCCGTCGCGGCGGCGGATGGCGGCGGGGATGACGGCGTCGATCAGTGCGGCACGGCTGTCATAGCCCAGCACCTTCAGCATGTGCTGCTGTTCGGGGGTATCGGGGCCGATATGGCGGGCGGCGAAGGCGTCGCGCGCCTCCAGTTCGGCCAGCGTGGGCCGGTTCACTTGGGCGGCGTTCATGGGAAGCGGGGCGTTCATTGGCAAGAACCTCGTGGGGTGCGCGCCGGCCGGTGGTCAGCCGGGACGGCGCGCGTCAGTCTGCAGTGGCCGGTCCATGGTTGGACCGGCGCGGCCGGCGTCAGGCGCCGACGCTGGCCTTGTAGGCGTCGGCCGACATCAGGCCATTGACGTCGTCGCCGTTGGCCGGCTTGAGCTTGAACAGCCACGCGTCGAAGGCGTCGGCATTGACGCTCTCCGGGGCGGCCGTGGCGGCCTCGTTGACGGCGATCACTTCGCCGGCCACCGGGGCGTAGATGTCGGAAGCGGCCTTCACCGACTCCACCACTGCCAGCGCGTCGCCGGCACCGACCGATTTGCCCACTTCGGGCAGTTCCAGGAAGACGATGTCGCCCAGCGCGTCCTGCGCGTGGTCGGTGATGCCGATGGTGAGCGTGCCGTCGGCTTCGACGCGTACCCACTCATGCGACTCGGTGTACTTGAGGTCAGCGGGGAAATTCATGAAGGTTCTCCGGATACAGATTTGTTTCTTGTTGGGTGATGCCTGCCCGGCAAGTGCCGGCAGGCGAGGGCGACCGTTGGTATGAGCCTCAGCTCACGAGTGCCTTGCCATTACGCACAAACGGCAGTTTAACCACAGTCGCGTTGAGTTTGCGGTCGCGGATCTCCACCTGCACGGTATCGCCCACGGCGACATCCTTCGGCAGGCGGGCAAAGGCGATGGATTGGGACAGCGACGGGCTGAAGGTGCCGCTGGTGATTTCACCGTCACCGGCCGGGCTGATCACTTTCTGGTGGGCGCGCAGGACGCCGCCTTTGTCACGCAGGATCAGGCCGAGGAATTGCTGGCGCGAACCGGCCGCGGCCAGCGCCGCCTTGCCGGTGAAGTCGCGCTCGCTCTGCAGGTCCACCGTCCAGGCCAGGCCCGCATCCAGCGGCGAGGTGTTGATATCCATGTCCTGGCCGTACAGGTTCATGCCGGCTTCCAGGCGCAGGGTGTCGCGCGCGCCCAGGCCCGCCGGGCGCACGCCGGCGGCGTTCAGCTTTTCCCAGACGGCGGCGACGTTCTCGGCCGGCACCACCAGTTCGAAGCCGTCTTCGCCGGTGTAGCCGGTGCGCGCCACCATGATCTCGCCGATGGCCGGGTCCTGGACCACGGCGGCGTTGAAGGGCTTGAGCGTGTCCGAAGGCTGGGTCGAGGGGAAGGTGCTCCACACCCTGGCGCGGGCGTTGGGCCCCTGCACGGCGACGATGGCCAGAGGCTGCACGCCTGCAGGCGCAACATCTTCGCGGCGCGGCGTGATGGTCACATCGCTGCCGGTGGCGGCATTGCGCGCGCGGATCCATTCGATGTCGCCCAGCGCGGTGCTGGCGTTGACGACCAGGCGGAAGCAGTCCTCGGCAAAGAAGTAGACGATCAGGTCGTCGATCACGCCGCCTTTCTCATCCAGCATGCACGAGTAGAGCGCCTTGCCCGGGGTCTGCAGCTTGTCGACATTGTTGGCCAGCAGGCCGCGCAGGAAGCTGCGGGTATTGGCGCCGGCGAGGTCGACCACGCACATGTGCGACACATCGAACATGCCGGCGTCGGTGCGCACGGCATTGTGTTCTTCGATCTGGGAGCCGTAGTTGACCGGCATGTCCCAGCCGCCGAAATCAACCATGCGGGCGCCGAGGGCGCGGTGGATGGCGTTGAGGGGCGTGGCCTGGAGCGTCATGGAATCCTCTGGGGCAGTCTCGGTTGGCGAAAACAAAAAAGGGCCATCCGCCGCAACGCTCGCCGCGCCTGAATGTGGCGTAGCACCGCTGCGGCGGATGACCCCTCTGTCCTCGATACCTGAGAGATTACAAGGCGGATCCTGCCGGATCCCGTCCTCGTGCGCCCCTTCGGTGGGCACGCTCGCCACGAATGGCGGGTGCCGCTCTCCAGAGTTCGGCATGCATCGTGTGCATATTGCATGCCGATCCGATCGGTCCGTGGTGCCTGAGAGTTTTCGGGTGATACCCCTTCGGCGGCGCAGGCGATGCGCGCTCTCCCGGTCGGATGCGCGCAATGTACGGGAGGCCCCGGCCTTTGTCAAACCGGCCAGGGGAGCCTGCCGTACCTGTCGCTGCAGTGGTCTGGCTTACTTCTTCTTGTCGTCGGTGACAACGTTACCGATCACGCCGCCCACGGCCGCGCCACCCAGCGTACCCAGCGCGCTACCGTCGGTGAGGATGGCGCCGCCCACGGCGCCCGCGCCCGCGCCAATGGCGGTATTACGCTGCTTCGGGGTCATGTCCGCGCAACCGGCAAAGGCCGCGACGGTCGCGCCGATCAGGGTCACCTTGGTCAAAGTCTGCAGGGTTTTCATTATTGGCTCCGATGTGATGATTCAAGCATGTCAACCCCGCCGCGCAGGCCAGGGGGACATATTAGTTAGAGCGTTTGGTTGCGCGATTGGCTCCGGCCTTTACGAAGTGTTACGCCAGTGACACAACTGGCCGTGTCAACGCGGTTTGCGCTGACTGACCTGCCGCGGCCAGCGTGTTAACATCGGCAGCTTTGCCGCCGTGCCCGTTTTTTGGGGCTGGCGTGTCCCGCCTGGCCTTCCGCTGTTCCTGCCGATTTCCCTGCCTCCAACCGCATCCCACGCATGACCCATGGCCTGAACTCCGCCCAATCCGAAGCCGTCCGCTACCTGGACGGCCCTTGCCTGGTGCTGGCCGGGGCGGGCTCCGGCAAGACCCGGGTGATCACGCAGAAGATCGCGCATCTGATCGAGGACAAGGGCTTCGAGCCGCGCCATATCGCCGCCGTCACCTTTACCAACAAGGCCGCCAAGGAGATGCAGGAGCGCATCGGCAAGCTGATGGAGGGCAAGACCACGCGCGAGGGCAAGCGCATCCCGCTCAAGCAGCTGACGGTCTGTACCTTCCACTCGCTCGGGGTGCAGATCCTGCGCATGGAGGCCGAGCACGTGGGCCTGAAGCCGCAGTTCTCGATCATGGATTCGGACGACTGCTTCGGCCTGATCCAGGAGCAGCTCGGCACCACCGACAAGAAGCTGATCCGCGGCGTGCAGGGCACGATCTCGCTGTGGAAGAACGGCATGGTCGATCCGGAGGCAGCGATCGCGCAGGCCGCCAATGCCGACGAGCACCAGGCCGCGCTGGTCTACCGCAACTACGTGGCCACGCTGCACGCCTACCAGGCGGTGGATTTCGACGACCTGATCCGCCTGCCTGCCGAACTGTTCGCGCGCAATGAAGCGGTGCAGCTCAAGTGGCAGAACCGCCTGCGCTACTTCCTGGTCGACGAATACCAGGACACCAACGCCTGCCAGTACCAGCTGCTCAAGCTGCTGGCGGGCGGCTCGCACCTGCGCGCGCCGGCCTTTACCGCGGTGGGCGATGACGACCAGGCCATCTACGGCTGGCGCGGCGCCACGCTGGACAACCTGCGCGGGTTGCAGACCGATTTCCCGGACCTGAAGGTGATCAAGCTGGAGCAGAACTACCGCTCCACCGTGCGCATCCTGGAAGCAGCCAACGCGGTCATCGCCAACAACCCCAAGCTGTTCGACAAGAAGCTGTGGAGCGAGCACGGCATGGGCGACCCCATCGCCATCCACCCGATGAACGACGAGGAGCATGAGGCCGAGTCGGTGGTGTTCCGCCTGTCCGCGCACAAGTTCGAGCGCCGCGCGCAGTTCCGCGACTATGCCATCCTGTACCGCGGCAACCACCAGGCGCGGCTGTTTGAGCAGATCCTGCGCCGCGAACGGATTCCCTATGTGCTGTCGGGCGGCCAGAGCTTCTTCGACAAGGCCGAGATCAAGGACATCTGCGCCTACCTGCGCCTGATTGCCAACCCCGACGACGATCCCGCCTTTATCCGCGCCATCACCACGCCGCGCCGCGGCGTGGGCAACACCACGCTGGAAGCGCTGGGCACCTTCGCGGGCCAGGCCAAGGTGTCGCTGTTCGAGGCCGCGATGATGGGCGGCATCGAAGGCAAGCTGCAGCCGCGCCAGCTGGAGCCGTTGCGCGTGTTCTGCGAATCGATGGTGCGGCTGGCCGACCGCGCGGCCAAGGATCCCGCCACCGTGGTGCTGGACGACCTGATGGAAGGCATCCACTACGAGGCCTACCTGTACGACAGCTTCGACGAACGGCAGGCGCAGTCGCGCTGGACCAATACGCTGGAATTCCTGGAGTGGCTCAAGCGCAAGGGCACCAAGCCCGAAGGCGCCGAGGGCGAGGAAGCCACCGGCTTCGACAATGCCGACGGCTTCGGCAGCGAAGGCAAGAACCTGCTCGAACTGACCCAGACCGTGGCGCTGATGAGCATGCTGGAAGGCCGCGAGGAAGACCCTGATGCGGTGCGGCTGTCCACGCTGCATGCGTCCAAGGGGCTGGAGTATCCGCACGTGTTCCTGGTCGGCGTGGAAGAGGGCATCCTGCCGCACTGCCGCGAAGACGAGGACATGAGCGACGAGAAGATCGAGGAAGAACGGCGGCTGATGTATGTCGGCATCACCCGCGCCCAGCGCAGCCTGCATGTCAGCTGGTGCAAGAAGCGCAAGCGCGCGCGAGAGACCTACTCGTGCCAGCCTTCGCGCTTTATCGGCGAGATGAAGCTGGAGGAAGCGCCTGCGCCAGTCGATGAAACCCCGGCGATGAGCCCCAAGGACCGGCTCGGCGCGCTCAAGGCGCTGCTGGGAACCGGCGGCAAGACGGCCCCGGGCTGAACGGGGCGCTACAGTCCCGAAACAAAGGCCTACCAGGCTGACGGGACGCCGGGTGCGGGCATACCTAGTATGGCGGCTGTGCTGCTCGAGCCGTTCTACCGCGTAGAATCCTCGCGCAGCCGTGCCACCGGCGGGGTCGGCATGGGGTTGTCGATCGCGGCCGACATTGCCGCGCGCCATGGCGGCGAGCTGACCCTGAGCAACCGCCCCGAAGGCGGCCTGCGCGCGCGCCTGTCCTTACCGCGCGGCTGACGCCGCCAGCGTGACGTACTGCGAGCCGCGCTGCCCGTGCGTGAAGTCGAGCGCAAAGTCGCCCACGTCCACGCGCCCCTGCAGCGCCCGCCGCATCTCGGCCGCGCCGCTGCCGCGCAGGCCGGCCAGCGCGCGCGCCAGCCACGCCGCGCCGATATAGCCGGCCAGCGTGGCCGGCGACGGCGGCTCATCCAGGTATTGCTTCATGCGCGCCACGTGTTCCTTCACCACCCGCAGCGTGGCCTGTTGCGGCCCGGGCGCGATTTGGGTCAGCACCATGCCGCCGTTGTAGCCAGCGCCCAGGATCTCGCGCGCGGCGGTGGCGCTGACCGACGACAGCCCGACCAGGAAACCGTACCAGCCCTGCACCGCCAGCGCGCGGCCCAGGCCGGCGTAGGCAAGGGTATCGCCCGCCACGATCACCGCGCCCGGGCGGGTGGCGGCGATGCGCCGGGCGGCGGCATCGGGATTGGCGTCGAGCGGCACCGCGCGCGTCCCGGTCTGCGCCTCAAGCCGTGCCAGCGACGGGGCGGCGAAGTCCGGCGCCAGGGCCAGCGCGATGCTGGTCAGGCCATAGCTGCGCAGCTGGCGTACCGCCGCGTCCAGTTCGGCCTGGTAGTCGGCGCGGGTGAACCAGACGTTGTCGGCCGTCAGCCCAAGGCCCGACAGCGGCGCCACGATCTGCACGCCGCGCCGGCCCAGCTCGGCCGATGCCGCCAGCGCCGGCAACAGCCGGTCGCCCGGGCCGAACAGCAGCTCGGCGCGTTCGGTATCGGCCAGCGACACCGCCTGCGCCAGCGCGCGGCGCGGGTCGGGATCGGCGTCACGGACCACGTGCGCGATGCCCACCGGGCCGTTGCCGGCGTTGACAGCATCGAACATGACCTTGGCCCCGGCCAGGTAGTCGCGCGCAAGGTCGGCTTGCGCGCCGCCGCGGTCGAGCAGGTGGCCGACCACGACCGTGCGGCGCGCCTGCGTCTGCGACAGCGCTGGCCAGGCGGGCAGGGCCAGGGCCGCGCCGGCGGCGGCAAGCAGGCGGCGCCGGTGCCGGGCCGGTGCTGCCAGGTGGCTGCGCAGCGGTGGGTACGGCGGATGCGTTGGTGTCTGGTCGGGAGTTGGCATTGCAGGGGCAGGTGACGCGCGGGCCGGCGGTGGCGCGCAGCGTATCCGCCACACATGACACCAATGTGACGCCTGCCGCCCACAGGTCCAATGCCCGCGGTTGACGGCGGTCAACGCGCCAGCGGCGGTGCGGCCCTACGATGGGCCGTCATACACCCATACCCCCGCGCCCCCAATGATCCCGTCTGCCATGACTTCCCCTGCGCCCGACCGCCGCGCGCTGTCCGACTTCCGCGCGCTGGCCGGCCGCATCGACGGCAACGGCCCGCGCTATACCTCGTACCCGACGGCCGACCGCTTCCGCAGCGGCCCCGACCTGTCGCTGTACCACGACGCACTGGCCGCCTGCCGGTCCGACGCGCCGGCGCCGCTGTCGCTGTACCTGCATATCCCGTTCTGCGAGAACATCTGCTACTACTGCGGCTGCAACAAGATCATCACGCGCGACCACGGCCGCAGCGCCCGCTACGTCAGCTACCTGGGCCGCGAGATGGCGCTGGTGGCAGACCGGCTCGGGCCGCGCCGCCAGGTGCTGCAGTCGCACTGGGGCGGGGGCACGCCGACCTTCCTCGACCCCGACGAGATGCGCCGCGTGATGGCGCTGCTGCATGAGCATTTCGAACTGGCGGCCGAGGGCGAGCATTCGATCGAGATCGATCCGCGCCGCGTCGACCACGCCCGCATGGCGCTGCTGGCCGAGCTGGGCTTCAACCGCGTCAGCCTGGGCGTGCAGGATTTCGATCCCGAGGTCCAGCAGGCCATCCATCGCATCCAGCCCTTCGAAGAGACCCGCGCCGTGGTGGATGCCGCGCGCACGCTGGGTTTCCGCTCGGTCAGCCTGGACCTGATCTACGGCCTGCCGCACCAGACCGCGGCGCGCTTTGGCCGCACCATCGAGCAGGTGCTGGCGCTGCGTCCCGACCGGCTCTCGGTCTATAGCTACGCGCACCTGCCGCATGTGTTCAAGCCGCAACGCCGCATCGATGAAAACGCCTTGCCGCCCGCCGGCGAGAAGCTCGACATCCTGGTCTCCACCATCGAGCGGCTGACCGCCGAGGGCTACGTCTATATCGGCATGGACCATTTCGCGCTGCCCGACGACGATCTCGCCGTGGCCCAGCGCGAAGGACGGCTGCAGCGCAACTTCCAGGGCTACTCCACGCATGCCGGCTACGACCAGGTCGGGCTCGGCATTTCCGCGATCGGCGCGATCGCGGGGCGCTACGTGCAGAACGCGCGCACGCTGGACGAGTACTACGGCGCGCTCGACCACGGCCGCCTGCCGCTGGCGCGCGGCGTGGAGATGAACGCCGACGACCACCTGCGGCGCGAGATCATCGGCGACCTGATGTGCAATGGGATGCTCGATATCCCGGCGCTGGAAGCGCGCCACGGCATCTGCTTCAGCACGGCCTTTGCGCCGGAGCTGGCCGACCTCGCCGCACTCGGCGCGGACGGGCTGGTGCAATGCGCGCCGGAACGCATCACCGTGACGCCGCTGGGCCGGCTGCTGGTACGGCGTGTGGCGATGGTGTTCGACCGCTACCTGCGCGAGGATGCCGCGCGGCCAGCGGACACTGGTGCCCGGGCCGCTGCCGCCAACGATGGCGCGCAGCCGGTACGCTTCGTGCCGCGGGCGCGGTACTCGCGCGTGGTGTAGCGGCCGCGCAGGCGGTACGGACGAAAAAAAGCCCGCGCAATGTGCGCGGGCTTTTCGTTTGCAGCGGGCGGACTTACTTGGCGGCGTTGGCCATGTAGTCCGAGGCGGCGATCACGTCCGCGTCCGGGCCGGCGTAGCCACCCTTGGGCGGCATCACGCCCTTGCCCTTGAGCGCAAAGTTGTGGACCGCGTCCATGCCTTCCTTCAGGCGCGGCGCCCAGGCGGCCTTGTCGCCGAACTTGGGCGCACCGGCCACGCCGGCTGCGTGGCAGGCGGCGCAGACCTGCTCATAGACCTTCTTGCCCACGTCGGCCGAGGCGGCCGGCGCAGCAGCGGGTGCGGCGGCGGCAGCAGCTGCCGGGGCCGCAGCAGCGGGAGCTGCCGGTGCAG
>NZ_JFJW01000086.1:0-14955 GCF_000611125.1 Cupriavidus sp. SK-4 | reverse complement strand
GCCCGGCCCCAGGCCGCGCCGGCCAGCGCCGCGGCGCCGTCCGCCGGCCTGAGCGTCAGCCCGCTGGCCGCCCAGGTGCGCGACATCAGCGCCCGCCTGACGCAGCCCGCGGACGACGATATCGACACCGCCAAGGTCGAAGAGATCCGCCAGGCCATCGCCGAGGGCCAGATCAAGATCGACCCGGGCAAGATTGCCGACGGCCTGCTCGCGACCCTGCGCGAGCTTGGCCAGGCCGAACCCCGCTAGCCCAAATGAACCAGAGCCTGATCCAGTCCCTGCAGCGCGAAACCGAAGGCATCCAGGCCTTCGGCCAACTCCTCGCCGAAGAGCGCGACGCCCTCAAGCGGGGCGACTTCCAGTCCCTGAGCGGACTGCTGACGCGCAAGGTTGAACTGGGCCAGGCCCTGTCCCGCCAGCTCAAGGCCCGCGAAGCCCAGATGGGCGCGCTGGGCCTGCGCGCCGGCCCAGAAGGCCAGCTGCTCGGCCGCCAGGTCGACCCGGCCGTGGCCGACGCCTGGCGCCAGCTGATCTTCGCCGCG
The DNA here is from genome assembly GCF_000611125.1 of Cupriavidus sp. SK-4. NCBI lineage: Bacteria > Pseudomonadati > Pseudomonadota > Betaproteobacteria > Burkholderiales > Burkholderiaceae > Cupriavidus > Cupriavidus sp. SK-4. The sequence goes on along the minus strand of NZ_JFJW01000086.1, from coordinate 14,413 downwards.
CGCACCGCGCGCGACGGCAATGCCCTGAACGGCGCCGTCGTCAATGCCCACCTCGATTTCACCCGCGAAGCCATCCAGGCGCTGCGCCAGCATAGTGGCGGGGATGCGGGGTTGTATGGGAAGGATGGGAAGGCGGCGGCCGGGGCGGGTGGGGTGAGTCTGGCGGCGGGTTGAAACTCAGACTTTTGCACGCTCCCGGTTTGCTCCCCTCTCCCCCCCCCCCCCCCCCCCCCCCCCCCCCCTCCCCCGCCGGCGGGAGAGGGAGCACACAATCGGCGATTGAGAGTCCCGTGGTCTGGAATCGGCAAAGCGCCTACCGAAACCCCACCACCACCTCATTACTCCGCCCCTGCAGCACCGGCACCAGGCTCCCCTGCCCCGGCACCCGGAACGCAAACACAAAGCCCTTGGTGGCATCATCCCCGAAGAACGCATCGGTCTTGCCTTCCGCCTGCGGCAGCAGTACGCAGCGCTGGGCATTGCAGAGATAAGCTTGCAGTTCCAGGGGTGGGGTCTTGGCAAAGCTGTAGCGCCAGCGCACCGAGGTGATGACTCCTTCTGACTGCGGCAAGACGCCGGTGGGCAGGATCGGCGGCGACACCGCGCGCTGTCCGCGGCCGTGGAGTGCCGGCCCGTTGACCGATCCGGTCCAGGCATGGCGGGTGCCGCCCTCGATGGCGGCCCAGGCGCAGGCCGATGCGGCAGCCAGCAGCCAGCAAGCGCCGCGCGCGGCGCGGCCCGCCGCCTGCATCACAGCAAGCCGCGCAACTGGTTGCGCAGCCGCGTGATCGCCTGGCCGCGGATCTGGCACACGCGCGACTCGGTCACATCGAGCACCGCGCCGATCTCGCGCAGGTTCAGCTCCTGGTCATAGCACAGCGACAGCACCAGCTTCTCGCGCTCCGGCAGCCGGTCGATGGCGCGGATCAGCGCCTCGCGCATGCCGCTTTCCATCAGCACGGTCAGCGGGTTGCCGTCATCGCTGCCGCCAAGGTGCCGGTCCAGGAAGTCTTCTTCGCCGGAGCGCTCGAAATCCTCGTAGTGCAGCAACTGGCAGCCATAGACCTCATTGAGCAGCAGCTGGTATTCGTCCAGTGCCATCTCCATGGCCTCGGCCACTTCGGAGTCGACCGGTGCGCGCCCGAGCTTCTGCTCCAGCCCGCGCTGCGTGCGCTCGATGCGCCGGGTGAACTGGCGCAGGCTGCGCGACTGCCAGTCGTTGGCGCGCACCTCGTCAAGCATGGCGCCGCGGATGCGCTGGCTGGCATAGGTCTCGAAGCGCGCGCCGTGGGTGTCTTCATAGCGCTTGGCGGCATCCAGCAGGCCGATCATGCCGGCCTGGATCAGGTCGTCGATCTGCACGCTGGCAGGCAGCCTGGCGGCCAGTTGCAGGGCGATGCGGCGCACCAGCTGTGCATGCGCCTTGACCACATCGGCCTGTTCGAGCTTTCCCTGGATCGTGTACATGGTGCAATTCTCGTGAATGCTGGATTGCTGGACCGCCACAACGTGCGGCGGGGGCTGGCTCAGGGTCTGGTTCGGTGGGATGGCATGGCTGGCAGGCTCAGGCCATTGCGGCTGCGGGCGCGGGGGCGGACGTGTCCGCGCGTAGCGGCCAGGCACCGATGCTGCCGGCGGTGCGGCGCAGCGCGGTGGTGGCCGGCGCCGCCGGAAACGCCTCGACCACGCAGCGACCCAGTTGCACGCCGCGCGCCACCAGCGGGTCGGATGGCAGCCAGCCCGCGCACAGCGCCTCGACGCCAAGGTACTGGCTGGCCGTGCGCGCGAGGTTGCGCAGGATCGCCTGCACCGTGGCCTCGCTCGCCGCCATGTTGACGATCAGGTGGAACTGGCGCCAGGCATACAAGTGGTGCAGGCGCTTGATGCAGGCATAGGCGGCGGTGATCGACGCCAGCTCAGGCCGCATCACGATCAGCACATTGTGTGCGCTGCCCGCTAGCGCCGACAGCGCGCCGTCGGCATCGACGCCGGCATCCACCAGCACGCTGCGAAAGCCGCTCGCGGCAGCAGCCGGCAAGGGGCTGCCCGGCACAGGCCGGCCAGCCGGCAGCACCGACAGCACGCCACCGGGACCGGTGCCTGCAGCAGCTTCCAGCGACAGGCGGCCTGCGCTGACATCGGCCAGGGTGCCGGCGGGCCTGGCGCCGGCCAGCCGCGTGGCGCGCGCCGCGGCGGCGTCTTCGTCGACCAGCAGCACGCGTTCGCCCTGCATGGCCAGCGCGTACGACAAGCCCAGCGCCACGGTGGTGGCGCCGGCACCGCGTTCGCTGGCGACCACGGCGATACGGCGCGTCGTGCGCGGCGCCAGCATCCGGCGCAGGCTCTCGGCCTGGTCCATGGCGAGGGCGCTCACTGCAGCACCTCCATCGTTTCAGCGGGCACGGCGCTGCCGCGGCCCGGATAGTTCTCCAACACGTCGAGCAATGCCAGCATGCGGCCCATGCCTTCATTGAGCACCGTGCCCGGCACTGGCACGCCCTGGCGCACCGTGCGGCCAGCGAGGCGCGCGAGGAAGACGGGCGCGGCCGCGGTCGGCGCGTGTTCCAGGCGCAGCACGGACAGGCCCAGCTGCAGCGCGGCCAGCGCGGCGCCGGCGGCGTGGCCGCTTTCGGCGTCCTGGGCGAAGTGGTCGATGGCGTGGCGCAGCGTGCGCAGGCGCGCATCGGCTGCGTCGGTCCACAGGGCCCAGCGCGCCACCTGCGCGGCATCTTGCGCCAGCGCCGGGTCGCACAGCAGGTAACGGGTATCCAGCAGTTCGCCGGTGGCGCGGTCGGCAAGGCGGGCCACCACCAGGCAGGCATCGATGCCGCCTTCGGGGGTGCCCTTGCCGCGCACTGGGCTGTCCGGCACGCGCACTTCGGCGCTGGCCAGCCAGCGCACGGCTTCACGCTCGCGCACGATGTCCTCGCCGACAGCGTGGAAGGTCAGCGTGTCGGCCAGTGCATCGAGCTTCCAGGCGGCGCCGGCGCTGACCACGCGCGCGGTCTTGCGCGCGCCGGCCACCCAGCGCTCGCCGGCCTGCTGCCAGCGCGCCAGCGTGGCGGCGGTCGGCACGGCATCGATCAGGTTGACCACCTTGCGCGCGGCGCTCATGGCGGCGCGCAGGCTGGCGGCATCGGACTCGGCTTCGCCCAGCGGCTGGCCCGCACCGTGACCTCGGCCGGCCGGGGTCACGGTGGCGGCCAGCGGCATGCCGTCGCGGTCGGCGAGCCACAGCGTGTGCTGCATCGGCTGCGGCGTGCGGCGGCCGGGCACGGCCACTTGCAGCGCGGCGGCGCTGGCCAGCACGTACTGCTCGCACTGGCGGGTCACGTCGCGGCAGACCGCTTCGCGCACCTGCTGCGACATGGCGCGCAGGGCCGGGGCGCCGGCGCCGCGCTGTTGCCACAGCGAGCGGGCCAGGTCGAGGCCCAGGCCCGCGCCATTGAGTTCTGCCACGCACTGGCTCAGCGCGTCGGCGCTGTCGGTCAGCGAGCGCAGCACCTCGTCGGCGCCGCCACGCGCGGGCGCCTCGTCATCGGTGCCGGCGCTGCGCCGGCGTGCGGCGTCCGCATCGGCAAATACCGAACCGCGGCGCGGCGTCAGGAAGGCGCGCTCCACCAGCGCGGTGCTGTTGGCCAGCTCAAGGTGCTCGGGCACGCGCTGGCCGGTGGAGGCGTAGAACACCGGCAGGCGGTGGCGGATCACCACGTCCAGCACCGAGCCCAGGTGGGTGGCTTCATCCAGCTTGCTGATGATGCAGCCGTCGATGCCGCCACCATCGGGCGCGGCGTCATGGCGGTAGGCATGCACCACTTCATTGAGGGTATCGCCGTGGCTGGCGCCGTTGAGCAGCAGCACGCGCTGCACCGGCGCGGGCACGCCGGCCAGCATGGCGATCTGTTCCGACAGGCTGCGGTCGCGCTGGCTCATGCCGACGGTGTCGATGATCACCAGGTGCTTGTCCTTCATCGCCGCCAACGCGAAGCGCAGGTCGGCCGCGTCCTTGACCGCATGCACCGGCACGCCCAGGATGTCGCCGTAGATGCGCAGCTGTTCGTGCGCGCCGATACGGAAGCTGTCGGTGGTCAGCAGCGCCAGCTTGTCGGCGCCGTGGCGCAGCACGAAGCGCGCCGCCAGCTTGGCCGTGGTGGTGGTCTTGCCTACGCCGGTGGGGCCCACCAGCGCCAGCACGCCGCCTTGCGCGAACAGGCTGTCCTCATCGCCCAGCACCGGCAGCTTGCTGGCCAGTTCGGTGCGGATCCAGCCCATGGCCGCGGGGCGGTCATAGCCCAGTGGCAGCCGCGCCAGCAGCGTGCGCGCCAGTTGCCCGGAGAAGCCGGCGCCGACCATCCATTCAAACAGGGATTCGCGCAGCGGGTCGCTGGCGGCCACGCCGTGCGCCGCCGCGCTTGGAACCGCGCCAGGGGCAGGGTTGATCCCGGCCAGCTGGCGCTCCAGCATCGCGCGCATCGATTGCAGCTCACCGCGCAGGTCGCCGATGGCGGCGGGCTCGACCACCGGCGCGGGTGGCACGTAGACCTGAGCCGTGGCCTGCACGCTGCCCAGATCCGTATCGCGCATGGCGACGATCTCCACGCCGCCCTCGACGGTGCGGTTGGACAGCACCACGGCGTCCGGACCCATGGCTTCGCGCACCTGGCGCATGGCTTCGCGGCCGTTGGCCGCGACAAACTTGGCTACGCTCATCTATGACTCCTCACGCGCCGATCATGGCGGTGATGCGGATATTGCGGTTGTCCGGCACCTCGGCATGCGACAGCACCCTCAGCTGCGGCATGGTGCGCCGCAGGAAGCGCGCCATCAGCGGGCGCAGCTGCGACGGCACCAGCAGCACCGGGTCCATGCCCATCTGTTCCTGGCGCGTGACCGCGCCCTGGGTCTGCTGCAGCAACGCATCGGCCAGGCCCGGCTCGATCCCGCCGCCATTGGTCAGCGCCTGCGACAGCACGCGCTCCAGGCCGGCATCCAGGCCGATCACCTGCAGGTCGGCGTTGTTCGGGAACAGCTGCTGCGTGATGGCGCGGCCCAGCGCCACGCGCACCATCGCGGTCAGCTCGTTCGGGTCGCTGATCTTGGGCGCATGCTCGGCCACCACATCCAGGATGGTGCGCATGTCGCGGATAGGCACGCCTTCGTCCAGCAGGTTCTGCAGAATCTTCTGCAGCGCGGTCAGCGAAATGGCCTTCGGCACCAGGTCCTCGGTCAGCTTGGGCGAGTCCTTGGCGATTCGGTCCAGCAGCGCCTGCACTTCCTGGCGGCCGAGCAGTTCGGCCGCATGCATGTGGATCAGGTGGTTCAGGTGCGTGGCCACCACCGTGCTGGCATCGACCACGGTATAGCCGTAGGACTGCGCCTGCTCCTTGATGCCCGCGTCGATCCACACCGCCGGCAGGCCGAAAGCGGGATCGCGCGTGGCCGCGCCCGGCAGCGTGCCGCTGACCTGTCCGGGGTTGATCGCCATCCACTGGCCCGGCATGGCTTCGCCGCGGCCGATCTCCACGCCCTTGAGCGTGATGCGGTAGGCGTTGGGCTTGAGTTCCAGGTTGTCGCGGATATGCACCACCGGCACCAGGAAGCCGATTTCCTGCGCCACCTTCTTGCGGATGCTCTTGATGCGGCCCAGCAGCTCGCCGTCCTGCGCGCGGTCCACCAGCGTGATCAGGCGGTAGCCCACTTCCATGCCGAGCGGGTCGACCAGCGTGACGTCGTCCCAGCTGGCTTCAGTGGATTCCTGCGCCACCGCCGGGGTGCGCTCCTCGCGCTGCTTGACTTGCTCCTGCGTGGCAGCGCGGCGCGACATATAGCGGCCCATCCACACCAGCACGCCCGCCAGCAGCAGGAAGGCAAAATGCGGCATGCCCGGGATGATGCCCATCAGGCCGATGATGCCCGCGGTCAGGTACAGCACGCGCGGGTTGGCAAAGAGCTGGCCGGTGAGCTGCTCGCCCACGTCCTGCTCGTTCGACACGCGCGACACGATCACGCCCGCGGCGGTGGAGATCACCAGCGCCGGGATCTGCGCCACCAGGCCGTCGCCGATGGTCAGCAGCGTGTAGTTGTGCACGGCGGTGCCGAAGTCCAGGTCGTGCTGCACCATGCCCACCACCATGCCGGCGGCGACGTTGATGAACATGATCAGCAGGCCCGCCACGGCATCGCCGCGCACGAACTTGCTGGCGCCGTCCATGGCGCCGTAGAAGTCGGACTCCTGCGCCACTTCGGCGCGGCGCCTCTTGGCGGCGGCTTCGTCGATCAGGCCGGCGTTCAGGTCGGCATCGATCGACATCTGCTTGCCGGGCATCGAATCCAGCATGAAGCGCGCGCCGACTTCGGCGATACGCCCCGCACCCTTGGTGATCACCATGAAGTTGATCACCACCAGGATCGCGAACACCACGATGCCGACCGCGAAGTTGCCGCCCACCAGGAAATGGCCGAAGGCCTCCACCACCTTGCCGGCAGCGTCCGGGCCGGTATGGCCTTCGAGCAGCACCACGCGCGTGGAGGCCACGTTCAGCGACAGGCGCAGCAGCGTGGTGAACAGCAGCACCGCCGGGAAGGCGGCGAAGTCCAGCGGCTTCTGCGTGTACATGCTGACCAGCAGCACCATGATTGCCAGCGCGATATTGAAGGTGAACAGCAGGTCCAGCACAAAGGCCGGCAGCGGCAGGATCATCATCCCCAGGATCATGATGATCAGCAGCGGCCCGGTCATGGCCTTGAGCTGGCCGGCGGCGCGCATGCCGGGCAGGTTGAACAGGTTGCTCAGAGCGTTCATTCTCGGCTTTCCGGTACGGCGAGTTCATCGGGCACCGGCAGGTCCGCGGGCGCCTGCGGCTGCGGGCCCTGCGAGTAATGCCAGTGCTTCAGTTGATAGACCCAGGCCAGCACTTCGGCCACGGCGGTATACAGTCCGGCAGGGATTTCCTGGCCCAGCTCCACGTGGCGGTGCAGCGCACGCGCCAGCGGCGGGGCCGACATCAGCGGCACGCGGTGCTCGGCGGCCAGTTCGCGGATGCGGGCGGCAATATCGCCGGTGCCCTTGGCCACCACGCGCGGCGCGCCCATGCGCCCTTCCTCATAGCGCAGCGCCACGGCGAAGTGGGTGGGGTTGGTCACCACCACGTCGGCCTTGGGCACCTCGGTCATCATGCGGCGGCGCGCCATGGCGCGCTGCTGCTGGCGGATGCGGCCCTTGATATGCGGGTCGCCCTCGCTTTCCTTGAATTCCTGCTTGACCTCTTCCTTGGTCATGCGCAGCTTCTTGAAGAACTCCCAGTACTGCCACGGCACGTCGATGGCCGCCACCACCAGCAGCGACAGCGACACCACCAGGCAGCAATACATGACCAGGTCAACCATGTGCAGCAGCGCTTCCTGCACCGGCGCGTTCATCAGCGCGATGGCCTCGGGCAGGCGCCGCCACAGCACCCAGGCGCCCACGCTGCCCACCAGCAGCGATTTGGCCACGGCCTTGAGCAGCTCCACCAGTGAATGCGCGGAGAACATCCGGCCCAGCCCCGCCAGCGGCGACAGGCGCGAGAACTGCGGCGCGAAGGACTTGCCAGAGAACACCCAGCCCCCGAGCAGCAACGGCGCCGCCAGCGCGGCAACGCCGAACAGGAATAGCAGCGGCAAAAAGGCCAGCAGGCTGTCCCACACCATCATGGAAAAGCGCGACAGCATGCGCGAGGTATCGAACGCCGTTGCCGGCTCGAAGCGCAGCGCCCCCTGCATCACCTGGTTCAGGCTGCGGCCCAGATGGCCGCCCAGCGTCCACAGGCCGGTCACGCCGGCGATCAGCATGACGAACGTGGCGAGCTCGCGCGAACGCACCACCTGCCCCTCCTCGCGCGCCTTTTCCAGGCGCCGGGGTGAGGCGGGTTCGGTTTTCTCGAGGTCGCTTTCTTCGGACATCCATGCTCCGTGCGAAGCGGCAGGCCGCTATTCGTCAGCAGGGATTATCGAAGCGGGACAGCCTTCCCATTCATGGGAAAAGGCGGGGGAATTGGGTGTTGTTTGGGAAATCAGGGGCCTGGTGGCGTTAACGGCGCCTGATTGGGAGGACTTTAGGCGTGAATGAGGGGGCGGGCATCGGGAGATGCCCGCGCGAACTACGTCAGGCCGGTCCCCTCACAAAACCAGAGCCATGATAGTCAGTCCGTGCCGTACTTCGGCGAGCGCGGCCCATACAGGATGCCGCCAGGCGTACCCGCCGAGAGCAGTTGCTGGCTCGTCCTGCCGGCCACCCCATAGGCGGCATCCGACACGCTGCTGATCGCGTGCGCAATGGCGGTCCCGATCAGCGCTCCGATCAATCCACCGCCAGCGTTACCCGACTGATTGTTGGCAGCCGACGCCTGTCCGGTCCAGAGCGTCTTGCCCGTCCTCAGGTCCAGGAGCTTCGCTTCGGCGGTGACAACGGTTGTGCTGCTGACGACCTGGTACTTCGGGCCATAATCGGTCACGGTGATGTACAGCGCGGTGTCCGCGCCGAAGATTTCGCGCAGCTTCGCGGGTGCCACCGCGTGGATGTCGCCCGGTATCGTCAGCCCGTTCTGGCGAAAGGTCTCGTCAACCAGCGCGACCGGCAGCACGTAGTAGCCGGATTCGGCCAGCGGCTGCGTGGCCTGCGACAGCATGGCGTAAGTGGCCTTCACGTCCGGCGAGTTGTTCAGCGGCGGCAGCACCACAATCGAGCGGGGGTGGCATTCCTTGAAGGCGGCGTAATCCACGTTCTTCGTCGGCGCGGCACAGCCGGCTGCCAGCGTGGCGACGCCCAGCAGCATCAGGACGCGATGGAACAGCTTGCTCATTTCTTCTCTCTCGTGCGTTTGACGTTCTTCAGCAGGAAGTCCACATAGGCTCCCGACTCGGGAAACAGCGCCTTCTCGGTCTGGAATTCGCGAACCATTTCATCATCCTTGCCGATATCGGCATACAGCATGCCGAGGTGCGCGTGGTAGCCGGGCGGCGGGGTATTGCCGGCCGCCATGATTTTCTGCAGGTCGCGCTCCAGCACCTCGATCTGGGCTTGCTTCGGTTCCCCCTTGAAGTACTGGTAGACCTGCGGCTGGTAGCCTTCCCACTGATACAGGGGCTTGGCGGGAGCCGCGCAGCCCGCCAGCAATGCGCTTGCGACCAGGGCAGGCACCGCCAGGCGCTGCGGCCGGAACAATGTCTTCACGATTTCTCCTTGGCTGTTTTTTTTGGAATCAGGGGGTGACGGGCTTCCAGGCGCCGCTTTCGATGCCGCTGACCAGGTTGGTCACGGCTTCGCGCATGGCGAGGTCCAGCACCTTCCCGTTGAGCGTCGAGTCATAGCTGGACGTGCCGCCAAAGCCGATTACCTCCCGGCTCGACAGCGAGTACTCGCCTGCGCCCTGGGCGGTGAACACGACTTCCGAGGTCGCGATATTGACCACGTTGAGCGCGACCTTGGCATACGCCACCTGCGACTTGCCGCGGCCCAGAATGCCGAACAGTTGCTGGTCGCCGGTTTCCTTGCGGCCGAACTCGGTCACGTCGCCGGTGATCACGTAGTCGGCCCCCTTCAGGCGCTGAGCCTGGCTCTTGATGGCTGCCTCGCGCTTGATCTCGTCCATGTTGTCGCGGTCGAGCACATTGAAGCGGTTGGTCTGTTGCAGGTGCGTGATCAGCACGGTCTTGGCCTGGCCGCCCAGCCGGTCGACGCCGTCGGAGAACACGCCGCGCATGTAGCTCGAACGGTTGTCGAATTTGCCGACCGCAATCGGCGTGCGCACGCCGGCGTAGGGACGGCTGGCGCTCTCGACCTTCTGCACCGGCAGCGCCGTGGACGATTCGGTGGCACAGCCGCCGAGCATGGCTAGCAGCCCGGCCGCGGCGACCAGGGATATGGCCGTCACTTTGTTCATGCGATCTTCTCCTTCAGTTGGGTCAACACTACATTCATGCTCTGGCACAACAGCAAATCGATACCCCGCCCCGTTTGGGCGGGTCAGAACGCCACCCCGATCGGTGTGGCGAGATCAGGCTGGCGCGCGCGGAAGAACTCGGGCTTCTTGAACCGGTCAGCCGAGGGGCACCTCGCAGGTTAGTCTTCGACGGACTGGGTGCGCAGACGATTCGGTTGCGCATGCCAGAGACCAGACTGAGGCCAAAACTAGCCACTGTACCCAGCCAACTCTGGCGTCAGGGTCGGAGGCTTCCGAATCTCTCGGCGGATATTTCCGCAATTTTTCCGGGCAATGCGGCAGCCGGTCCGAGCATGACCTGGGCCGTCGCGCACCTGCAATCTGGCGCCGCAACGGGCTTCAGCCTAGCGCACGCGAGAAGCTCCACCTACATGCCATCACAATCGTTCACATTCCTTGGGTGCCCAGGGCGCCAGCCCGACAGGAGGTGGAGGTTGACGGCAGCGCCCCGCTGAGGGCGGGGTGCCGATAAACGACATGCCTTGCCGCGAGGCACGCGCCTGCCCTCACCCCCTGCCCCTCTCCCGCAGGCGGGAGAGGGGAGCAAACCGGCGGGAGAGGTCAGCTCACCAGGCTCTCAGAACCCCAGACTGGCCAACCGATCATCCACCTGTGCCTAATCCGAAACCACATCCGGCTTGCCTTCCGGATTGACCTGCGCCCGTTCAGCAGCGTGGTGGCCGGCGCTTCCACGCGGCGCTCGGACGGCACGTTGTCGATCAGCACCTGCAGCACCTGCAGCAGCTCCTGCTCCAGCGCGCGGATCATGTCCATCATCTGACATCCATGCTCCGTGCGACGCTGCAGGCCGCTATTCGTCAGCAGGGATTATCGAAGCGTGGGGGCTTCCCATTCGCGCGAAAAGGCGGGGGAATTGGGTGTTGTTTGGGAAATGGGGGGCTTGGGGATCAACGGCGGGAGAGTTGGGAGACCTTAGGGGGAATCTGGAGAAGCCGTCGACCGGCGAATGCCTTGAAGCAAGCCACCGCCCGTCGTAGACGCATCCCTCTGGCCAGCGCTGTGCTTGCCCATCAGGCATCGTCAGCGAACCTGCCTTGACGAAGGTTGCGCGGCACGATGGTTTCGACAGCTCATCCAACTTCCGGCCGGGGTCAGTCGCGGTCGGCCGAGTTCGGCCAGTAAGGGCCGTTCACCGCTTCCACCTGGTTTGCCTTTTCCCTGCACAATAGGACATAGTCGCTCTGCGCCAGGCTTCTGATATCGACGACGGCGCGCGCCGCGTCTCGCATCGAGAACGCGGCGGTACCACGGCGCCCTCAGTCCGCTGCAATGCTCCCGCGTACCCCTTCGATCAGCACCTCTGTCACCTCTTCGGAAAAACTCATGCGTCGGCCATCGATCCGCACGCGATTCTCATGCTCAGGATCGCGCTCTGCCTTCGGAACGCCACGCTCCATCAACGCGCGGGCGCAGCCGACCCAATCGGGGTGCTCCGCGACAGACGGCTCATTCTCGGACGCCCATCCCAACGTGCCGAGCACATCGGAGCCATAGCCATGTGTCTCGCGCCAGTTCGCTCCATGATCCAGCAAGAACGCTGTCAAACCGACGTCGCCCCGAAACACGGCGTAATTGAGCGCGGTTGCATCCCAGTCTCCGCCGCGCGCGTCGAGAGGCCAACCGAGTTCGACCATGACTTTTACCGCAGCGCTCGCTCCCCACGCCACGGCGTCGGGGAGAAGTCGAAGTTGGTCCGCCGGTAGAGATCGGGGCAGTTCGGGATGATGTGTCTGGATGCGCCGTGCTTCTGTCGCGTCGGCGCGCGCACACGCGGATACAAAGTCCTCCCCGACCGTGAGAGTTTCCTCGGCGCCGGCAGCACGCAGTTGCGCTGCAACGTCTGGCATGCCTACCTGCATTGCAAGTCGATAGGCGCTCACGCCCGCCGCGGTTTTAGCTTTCGCGTCCGCTCCCGCCGCAAGTAGCGCTGCGATGTGGCGTAGCGACCTGCGCAGAGCGATCGCACGCAAGAGGGGCGTGCCCCGGGCTTTCAGGCCATCGGGGGCTGACTCGTTCGCATTGCCGCCGTGCGCAAGCAGCAGTTCGAGCGCAATCGGATCCGGCATGTCGAGCGCGCGCCACAACGCGTTGGTCCCCGTCACCCGGGCGCCGTGCCGCAACAGCAATCTCGTGCAGTCCGGATTCTCGAGTGAATGGTAGAGCGACTCGCCGTCGTTCGGATCGGCTCCAGCGCTCAACAGCATCTCAGTGAGCACCGGATCACGGGCTACGCCGGCTGCACCATAGAGCGCCGACAGCGGTTCAGTCTCAGTGGGCACCGCCAAAGAGGCAGGAGGCAGCCGATTGCCGATGTGCTGGTTCGGATCGGCGCCGGAATCAAGCAGCGCACGCGCGCATTCACGCAGCCGCGTCGCAAACTCGGGCACCACTGCGAGGCTTGAGTGGGTGACGGCAACAAGGGGCGGCAGTTTCAGCGCTCCACCGGCCTGATGGGTCCAGTCAGGATCCGCTGCCATCGCGCGTGACACCGCTTTCCAGTGCCCTGCGGCGCAAGCAACGTACGGATCGGCATCGAGCAAGTCCGGATGCTCCAACAGGAGCTTCACCGCAACGCGCGGCCGCGCTGTGGCGTGGGTGCCCGTCACATCCGCACCATAGACAAGCCCCAACCAGCGTCGGATCAACGCCCCCTGCTCGCTACGTGCAAAGGCATTTGCTTCCACGAACGCGCTAAGGTCTGCCCACGAGGCAAATCCATACTCGCGCGCGAGGCAGGACTGCGCGTCATGCAGGCGCAGGTCAGGCACCTTTACTTCCGTGTGGGTACGATTCGCGACTGCGGGAAGGTACTGGGTGAATCGTGCGATCGCTCTAGCGTCGCCAGTGCGATAAAAGCGGAGCAGGTCTTTCGCCTGCTTTTTCAAATGATCAAGATTGGCCTGAGCAGGCAGCTTTTCCATAGATTCCTCGTGCATTCAACGGCCGAGGGTCCGCAACACTGCCAGCACAAAGGATGGGAAACATCTGATTCGTCATGACAGGTGGGTTCAACCCTTTCCGCGGACCCGGAAGCGGCCTGCACCGCGATTTGGGATGATAAGTGGGTGCGAGTCAGTGCGTCAACTGCAGGCGCGACGCTGCGCGCGACTGCCGATATTTAACGCGCATCGGACATCCGACAGGCAGCGCGCGAACGCCTTTGACGGATCGGTCAGAGACCCACGCGGCAGGCATCCGGACGAGACCAGCCAGTCTTGCTCGTTCGACAGCGCTTGCTGAATCGTTGACAATCTGAAGACCTTGTATCTCAAATGCGGTCCACACAATGAAAATTGAGGCTGTGTTTTTCGACGTCGGCGAAACGCTGATTGATGAAAGTCGCGATTGGAACGAATGGGCCGACTATCTTGGCGTTTCGCGATTCTCGTTTCACGCACTTCTGGGATCTCTTATCGAGGGTGGCCAACACCACCGGCGGGTGTTCGAGATCCTAAAGCCAGGCGTCAGCTTCGCCGAGTTGCGTCGCGAGCGCGAGTCGACCGGCAATGTCTATGCGATTACCGCGGAAGATTTTTATCCCGACGTAGTGTCCTGCCTGAGAAGGTTGCGCGAAGCTGGCGTTCTGGTCGGCATTGCGGGCAATCAACCCGTAGAGACTGAGCACGCACTCCGCTCGCTGGGAGTGCCGGCAGATATCGTGGCCTCGTCCGCATCATGGGGTATCGAGAAACCGGACGTAGGCTTCTTCGAACGCATCGTAGCAGAGACAAATGGACTCGACCCATCCCAAATTGCCTACGTCGGCGATCGGCTTGACAATGATGTCGAGCCCGCGCGGCGGGCGGGCTTGGTTTCGGTGTTTTTGCGCCGCGGACCTTGGGCGTTCATCCAGTCGTGCTCTGGGCGGTTCGCGGCGCCCCCATACGTCATAGAAAGTCTTTCGTCGCTTCCGGATCTGTTGCGACGCCTGTAAAGCCTCCTCCGCATGGAGTGACCGCTTTCGAGAGGATCATTTGGCCGCTTTGGGTCGGTCAGAGACGGCCGGGGCCTGGCGGCGGACAGCGGGGGAATCCGGCTGAACGATTCCATCAAGCTGTTGCATCGACCGGTCGAATCCGTAGCCAGTAGCCGCCATTCGGTGGGAGTGCATAGCAAGTGTTAGGCCACCCGATTCCAGTCCCGCCGGCCGCGCGGATGGTGTGCTGCGCGGTCTGCATCAAGACCATTTCGTATGCCGCTCGACCAGGATTGCGTCGTCGCGCAATCTGGCGAACGGCACCATGCTGGCCCGGATGACGGCCTGGTCCGATTCCGCGAGCCACACATCGCTGTCGCCTAGCAATTCCAGCATGGCGCGAAACGCGCAGTCGGCAACGATGCTGTTCAGCCCGACTCGCCGCTCTCGAATGTGCTCGTTAATGGCATTTGATTACACACAAGTCAGTCACCCA
>NZ_JFJW01000085.1:0-67997 GCF_000611125.1 Cupriavidus sp. SK-4 | reverse complement strand
TGCGCTCATCGTCGACGGGCTCAGATAGTGTAAACACGCCCTAGAAGCGTGAGCACGTGGCGGGTGGATGCGGGAGAACCGGGTTGTCGGTGCTCATTGCCCCGGCGCTCCCCGACTTTGGGGCGCGGCCGGCGCCGCAAAAATTAGCGTGGTACGCGGTGGCCCTCCCCGCACGACTGTAGAATCGCGTCCGCGGCCCAACCTGACAGGCGCCACATCCCGCTACCCGGCGGACAGCGGGCACGCCGCGTACGTCGGGCCCGCCCCACTGATGTTTCAGCGAGGTCTATGCGGCGACAATCGTGCCAATGAAGTACGTTTCCTTGTCGGTTAGCTGGAGGTCGAACAGCATTCTCAACTGGTCGTCTTTGCTCACGATTGCACTTCCACAGTGAAGAACCAGTTACTCACGCGGGCATGCCAATCATGTTCAGCGTCTTCTTCGCCAAGGGTCACGACGGTCAGTGAGTTCATGTACGCGTCGCGGAATGCGAATGTGCATGGAGCCAAACCTGTCGGACAGACGTCGAAAATCTCGCAATACCCTAGACTCCAGAACTCAGCACCATTACCAATCTGAAGACTCAGATCACTTCCGTTCGACCAGTGCCTCATCCTCGGTTGCCATCCCGCATCCAGGAGTCGAGTCCGCGCGTCATGGTATGTGAGACCAGCCATTCTGGGAATCGGCGCATGCAGAGCAGAAGCAGGCTGAGGCACGTACTCACCAGGGCTGGCGCGACCCGCAATTTCTGCGTCCGCATTGAATTCCGCCACTCGCTTCCAATCAAATAAGACGTGCGCGCCATACCGCGTAGTGTCATTATCGATAAGCTTTGCGCAAGTCTGGCATAACCAAATGCCGTTCATGATGTCGGAGCGTTGAGATGGCGATAGGGTAGTGTCATAGCGTGGGCCGCCCATGGAGGCCGCCGTGATATGACAAGCGACGCCGACGTTCACAGCGCGAGATTCATCCGCATGCGGCCCAGAGGTACTCCGCCTGCAGGTTGGGTTAGAACAACGCTGGCCGACCCGCTTCGCTAGCGTTTCTTTGATGCGTCGTGGAAAATCGTCTCTCATCGGCTCTTGTGTACTCGCATCGCTGCATGCATCCGCATAAGTCCAACAGGCCTAAGTATGGCATCTCTGACACAATTGCCCTGCGCGAGCACCAGGCAGGAGTAACTGCCGCGCCAACATTGGATCGAAAGATGCCTCACGAGTGCCGGGCTGAGATCGATATGTACGTAGGGTACCCCAATTATGAATGGCCGTTGGACGTCCAAGGCCGCCGCCCTTGTTACCGTGTATTCTCCGGCCGGATTCGGTCGAAAGCAGGCGGTCAGCATTACTGCCTGACGAGAAGCCCTAAAGAGGATTTCGAATCCTCCGATCGCTGGGCAGGACAGAAGCTGGAATACTAGAGCGAGTGTCTGACACGCGTCCGGCGCATTGCACCGGACGTAGTCCATACCTCAATATCCGCGTGCTGGATCGATAATGTTATCCGGCAATTCACCAGCGGAAACCCGAACAATATTCTCCGCAATCTGTCTTGCCGCAGACGACGGAATCGCCACCGAAGCCAGGTGAGGTGTGATCAGCACATTGGGCATGCTCCACAACGGATCCCCGGCAGGCAAAGGTTCGCGCTCGAAAACGTCCAGGGTTGCCCCGCCGATGTGGCCGCTTTGGAGCAGGTCCGTAAGCGCCCCCTGATCGACCAGTGCGCCCCGCGCAACGTTGATGAAGGCCGCGCCTCGCGGCAGCCGCTCGAGTCGCGCCCGATCCAGGATGCCAGCCGTCTGCGGCGTGAGCGGCAGCATCACGACGACAATGTCCGCCTGTCCGAGCACGGTGTCGAGCGTTTCCAGTCCGGCAGAGCATTCCACGCCTTCGATCTGCGCCGGGCTGCGCGACCAGCCGATCACCTTGAGCCCCTGGCGCTGCAGTTCGTGGGCCGCTTTCGCGCCCAGTTGACCTAGCCCCAGAACCGCCACGCGGATGTCTTCCGGAGAACGGGGATGACGGTAGGCCCATTCACCCCGCCGCTGCGCCTGCTCGAAGTACGGGATGTCCCGGGCGTGCCGCAACACAGAGAACAGCACGTATCCCGCCATCATGCGCGCCATCTGCGGGTCCGTGAGCCGTGTGATCGGAATGCCTTGGGGAAGATCCTGCCGCTGGACCAGTGAATCAACCCCCGCCCCCAGATTGACGATCAGGCGCAGGTTCGTCATCCCGGCAAAAAAATTCTCCGGCGGTTTCCAGGCGAGCGCGTAGTGAATGTCGGCCGGCCGAGTGATTTCGCTGGAGTGAATGATCTTCAGGTTCGGGAGCTGGGCCTGGAGCGCGCGCTTCCACGTGTCGAAATCGTCGAAGGCGCTGTAGAAGGCCAGCGCGCCCGATGGGGTGTCTTCAGAAATTGGCATCTTGGCAACTGCATTGAGAATAATGGCAAGGACGGCAGCGAGAGTACATCTTGCTGCCGTTCCGCGTGCGCATGGGAAATCAGACCGCTGCTCTGCCCTTCTGCACCAGCCGCGTGACGGCCTCGATGGCAAATTCGTAGCCGTCGCCGCCCAGTCCGGCGATCACGCCATCCGCCACCTTGGAGATGTAGGAGTGGTGGCGGAACGGCTCGCGCTTCCAGATGTTGCTCATATGGGTTTCAATGATCTTGCCGGGGAAAGACAGCAAGGCATCGAGGATCGGAATCGACGAGTAGGTCAGGCCGGCCGCATTGATGATGATGCCGTCCGCCACGCCACGCGCTTCCTGGATCCAGTCGACCAGCTGTCCCTCGTAGTTCGACTGCAAAAAGCGCAGGTCGGCATTCAGGGACGCGGCCTTTTGCTCGCATCGTGACTGAAGCACCGGAAAGCTGTCACTGCCGTAGGTCTTGTTGGCGTCCAGGCCATAAAGATTGGCGTTGGGGCCGTTCAGGAACCAGATGGTGATCTTCTCGCTCATGTTCTGACCTCTTGTTATCTCAACCTTCGTGGGGGCGCGTGGCCTGCATGGCGGGCAGGCTTTGGAAAGCCTCATTCCAGCGTGCCGCGTTGCGGTATTGGGCGCGCCAGTCGAGTTCGGGAAACCGGAAGTCCAGATACCCCAGCGCGCAGCCGATGGTGATTTCACCGATGGTGGGCTGTTCTTCCACCAGGTCCGGTGCGATGGCGTCGATTGACTCGAGGCAGGCGCTGACTTTCGTCAGCAGCGCTTCGCGCCACGTGGGCCACTGGACTTCTTCGGGGCGCGCGGTCCGTTCGTAGCGCGCGAGCAGCGCGGCGTCGAGCAGGCCATCGCCAAGCGCCTGGCGGGTCAGGGCCGTCCAGCGCGCGGGGCCGGAGGCGGGAAAGATGTCCGCGGCGTCTGCCCGGCTGGCCAGGTACTCGCAAATCACCCGGCTGTCATAGATGGACTGGCCATTTTCCAGAATTAGCGTCGGGACTTTGGCGAGCGGGTTGTGGGCCGCGATGCGCGGGTCGCGCCGCACCGGATGGGCGGCGCTGTCCAGCAGCTCGATGGATTCGGTCTGCCCCGTCAGGTGTGCGCAGACCATGACCTTGCGCACGAATGGCGAGGTCGGAGCGAAAAGAAGTTTCAGCATGCTTGATTGGATGACAGGCTCTAGGGGATCAGGACCAGCTTGCCGAAGACCTTGCCGCTTTCCAGCATCTGGTGGGACGCGACCGCCTCCGCGAGCGGAAAAGTGGCGTGGATGCGCGGCTTGACCCGTCCGTTTTTCAGCAGCGGGATGACATGGCGGGCAAGGCTCTGGGCCATCCGGGTCTTTTCGTAATGGCTCTGGGGGCGCATGGTGGACGAGTGCAGGCTCACCTGGCGCTGCATCAGCGTCAGCAGTTCGACATTGACCGCCGAACCCTGCATGAAGGACAGGCTGACATGGCGGCCGCCGAAGGCCATGGCGGCAAGATTGCGGCGGACATAGTCGCCGCCGACGATGTCGATGACCACGTCGACCCCGCGCCCATCGGTGTACTCCAGGCAGGCCTTGGTGAAATCGGTGGTGGGCCAGCAGATCGTCGCATCGGCGCCCATGGCGCGCAGTTCTGGAAAACGGCTTTCTTCGTTGTCCGTGACGATGACGGTTGCGCCGGCGGCATGCGCCATGCGGATCGTGAGCGTCCCGATGCCGCCGGCTGCACCGTGGATCAGGACGGTTTCGCCCATGGCCAGGCGGCCCAGCTCGAACAGGTTGTGCCACACGGTGAACAGCCCCTCGGGCAAGGCGGCTGCCTCAACATCGGAAAGCGTGCCTGGCACGATGAAGGACTGATCGACCGGCGCCGTACACCACGGCGCATAGCCGCCGCCGGGCACCAGGCTCATCAGCCGCTGGCCCATCAGCTGGCTGTCCACACCGGGACCGCAGGCGACCACTTCGCCGCAGACTTCCAGGCCGAGCACGTCGGTGATGCCGGGTGCGGGCTTGGCGATACCTTGACGCTGCATGATGTCGGGCCGGTTGACGCCGGCGGCGAGCACGCGCAGCAGGACTTCGCCAGCACCGGGCTCGGGCATGGGGCGCTCGGCCAGCGTTAGCACACCGGCGTCGCCGGGTTCACGGGCGATGATGGCTTGCATGGAGCGGGGAAGACTGGTCATGGGTGTGTTCTCTCAGGCTGCGTTGTCTGACGCGTTGTGTCATGCCTTCGCGTTGCGCTCTTACGTCTGTTCTTACGTCCGCTTCTGCGGACTGAAAATGCTGACGCCCTCATCGGGCAGCGCAAGTCCCGCGACCGAGCCGATGGGCCATTGCTGCATGGCGCCCAGACCTGCACTGCGCACCGTGACGACCTGACGGGCCGTCATCGGAATGTCCACGTCGATGAACGTATTGATGTGATCGCCCTGGTAGACGTGATTGATCACGGTGCCGCTCAACACCGATTCAGAATGCAGATTCTCAAGCTTGATGTGTTCCGGGCGCACGTACACGTCCAGCCTTTCCCCGTCGTGCGATGCGTCCGCCAGGCGGGCATGCGGAAAGCTGATGAGCCCCGAGCCCAGGCGCAGTTGCACATCCGTTGCCGTCTGGCCGTGATAGTGCGCCGGCAGGATGTTCACGTCGCCCAGGAAGGACGCCACGAACGGGTCTTGCGGGTTCTGATACAGATCGGCCGGCGATGCGATCTGCCGAATGGTGCCGTTCGACATCACCGCGATCCGGTCGGACATGGCCAGCGCCTCGCCCTGGTCGTGGGTGACGAATACTGTGGTCAGGCGCAAGCGGCGCTGGATTTCCCGGATCTCTACCTGCATGGAGCCGCGCAGGTTCTTGTCCAGGGCCGAGAAGGGCTCGTCCAGCAACAGTACCTTGGGCTGGATCACCAGCGCCCGCGCCAGCGCCACGCGCTGCTGCTGGCCTCCCGAAAGTTCGCGCGGCTTGCGGTGCCCGAGGCCGTCCAGCTTCACCAGGTCCATCACCTGCTTCACGCGCTGTGCGATTTCATCCTTGCCCACGCCCCGCATGCGCAGGCCATAGCCGATATTGCGCTCGACGGTCATGTGGGGAAAGAGCGCGTAGTTCTGGAAGACGATGCCGATCTGCCGCTTGTGCGGCGGCTCGCAGGTCACCGGCTGGCCATCGATGAAGATCTCGCCGGTGTCGGCTTCCGCAAAGCCGGCGATGAGGTTGAGAAGCGTCGTCTTGCCGCAGCCGGACGGGCCCAGCAGGGTGAGGAATTCCCCGCGTCGTATCTTCAGCGAGAGCTCGTGCAGCACGGTGTGGTCGTGA
Organism: Cupriavidus sp. SK-4; assembly: GCF_000611125.1. Lineage (NCBI taxonomy): Bacteria > Pseudomonadati > Pseudomonadota > Betaproteobacteria > Burkholderiales > Burkholderiaceae > Cupriavidus > Cupriavidus sp. SK-4. The sequence goes on along the minus strand of NZ_JFJW01000085.1, from coordinate 62,230 downwards.
TACTTCTTGACCACCCTTTCCAGGCTGACTGCGGTATCGGGCTGTGCGTGGTGTTGCTGTGCGGCAGGCTCGGAGTTGGCTACGTTCATGGTTGTACGGAGATTGAGGAGTATGCCGTGCTCCAGGCTTGGGCCCAATGACATCGAGGCCGAGCTGGTACTGGCAAGCAGGATAAGTCAAACAGCCAGTATCGGGACTTTGCCGAAACTGATGCGGTCCCTCGGAAAAAACGAAATGCCCGTTTTCAGGCGCAGGCGGCGCGGATGCGATGGCCGGGAACGCCTTATGGTGCGCGGGTGCGGGGGGCGGTGCGGGACCCTTCGGCCCGCGCTTTACTTTTTCCTAAGTCCTGAGTTTGAAAAACGTGATTTTCAAACGAGGTGGGCTTCATCAAACTGGCCACCGTCGATGAGCGATGTCTCCAGGGCGCCAGTACGCCTTGCCGTCGAAGCTTCCGTGCCGGGGCGACTGACCGGGGCGATTATTCTTAGGAAATTCAAATGTCAGTGGAAAAAATCAACACCGTGGTGGTCGGTGCTGGCCAGGCGGGCATCGCGATGAGCGAGCATCTCGCGCACATGGGTGTGCAGCATGTCGTGCTGGAACGCAGCCGAATCGCAGAACGCTGGCGCTCGGAACGTTGGGATTCTCTGGTCGCGAATGGACCGGCCTGGCATGACCGTTTTCCCGGGATGAAATTCGAGGGCATTTCGCCGGAGACCTTTCCGTCGAAAGAGCGCATGGCGCGGTATTTCGAGAGCTATGCCGCCATGCTGAAGGCGCCGGTCCGTACCGGCGTGGAAGTCAGGCAGGTGGAACGGCATCAAGGGCGTCCCGGATTCAGGGTGACGACTTCCGACGGCATCATCGAGGCAGACAACGTCGTTGCCGCAACCGGCCCGTTCCAGAAGCCAGCCTATCCGAAGATCGTGCCTGAGAGCGAAAAGATCCGGCAGCTGCATTCCTCGGCCTACAAGAATCCGGGCCAGTTGGCGGCAGGCGGGGTGCTCGTGGTGGGCGCGGGCGCTTCCGGCTCGCAGATCGCCGAAGAGCTGCGCCAGGCCGGCAAGACGGTTTATCTCTCGGTCGGCGAGCATTACCGCCCGCCGCGCGCGTACCGTGGCCGTGATTACTGCTGGTGGCTGGGCGCACTCGGCCTGTGGGATGAAGTGAGGATCCGGCCCAAGAAGGCGCACGTCGCTTTCGCAGTGAGCGGCTATGAAGGCGGCAAGACCGTCGATTTCCGGCGCCTGGCGCACGCGGGCATCAACCTGGTCGGCCTGACCCAATCCTACAAGGATGGCGTCATGACGTTCGAGCCAGGCCTGCCCGAGAATATCGCCGAAGGCGACCGCGCCTACTTCGACGTGCTGCGCGAAGCGGATGCCTATATCGAAGAGAATGGCCTGCCGTTTCCGCCGGAACCTGACGCCTGGGAGCTGCTGCCGGACCCGGAGTGCCTCAAGCACCCGATCCTCAGCCTCGACCTGGCTGAAGCCGGCATCACCACGATTCTCTGGGCCACCGGTTTCAAGTTTGATTTCAACTGGCTGAACGTGAAGAATGCCTTCGACGAGAAGGGAGATCCGTTCCACAAGCGCGGCATCTCCGCGGAAAGCGGCATCTATTTCCTGGGCCTGCCGAATCTGGTCAACCGGGCGTCGTCCTTCATCTATGGCGTCTGGCACGATGCGAAATACATCGCTGACCATATCGTGCTCCAGAACGGATATATGACGTATGAGCGGTCTTGAGCCTGTTCTTGAGGCTGCACGGTGACCTGTCATTGGTAACGAGGTTGCACGGACGAGCTGCCGGATCGGGTGATCCGGCAGCTTTTTTTTTCTTCAAGGGAGTTCCCATGGCCGAGATGACGTGCATTGAAGACCTGCGCAGGCTGGCGAGAAAGCGCGTGCCGCGCATGTTCTATGACTATGTCGACGGCGGTTCGTGGACCGAGTATACCTACCGTGCCAACGAGGCGGATTTTCAGCGTATCGAATTCCGCCAGCGCGTGGCGGTTGACATTACCGAGCGCAGCACCGCCAGCTCCATGGTGGGCCAGCCGGTCAGCATGCCGGTGGCGATCGCGCCCACCGGGTTGACCGGCATGCAGCATGCCGATGGAGAAATCCTGGCCGCGCGCGCGGCGAAGCGGCACGGCATCCCGTTCACCTTGTCCACCATGAGCATCTGCCCGATCGAGGCGGTGGCGGAAGCGACCAGGCGCCATCCGTTCTGGTTCCAGCTCTATGTGCTGCGCGACCGGACGTTTGTCGAAAGCCTGATAGACCGTGCCAGGAATGCCAATTGTTCGGCGCTCGTGGTCACGATGGATCTGCAGGTCTTCGGCCAGCGGCACAAGGACAAGAAAAACGGTCTGTCCACGCCGCCCAAGCCGACCCTGCGCAACCTTGTGAACATGGCGAGCAAGCCGCGCTGGTGCATGGGCATGCTGGGTACCAAACACCGTCAGTTCGGCAATATCGTCGGGCATGCCAGGGGCGTCGACAATATCGGGTCGCTGGTGGAGTGGACTCAGGAGCAGTTCGATCCGCGTCTGTCCTGGCAGGATGTCGAATGGATCAAGAAGCGGTGGGATGGGAAGCTGATCGTCAAGGGCATCCAGGACCCCGAGGATGCGCGGCTGGCGGTGGCAAGCGGCGCCGATGCCATCATCGTGTCGAACCATGGCGGGCGCCAGCTGGACGGCGCCGCGTCATCGATCTCCACATTGCCGCGCATCGTGGAAGCCGTCGGGGATCGGGTGGAAGTCCATATGGATGGCGGCATCCGCTCGGGCCAGGATGTGCTCAAGGCCATCGCGCTCGGGGCGCGTGGCACGTATATCGGTCGCGCCATGATGTACGGCCTGGGCGCCCTCGGCGAGCAAGGCGTGACTACGGCCTTGAACATCATTCAGAACGAGCTTGATCTCTCCATGGCGTTTTGCGGCAAGACGGATATCCAGTCGGTCGACCGGAGCATCCTGTTGACTTCATTTTGACAGCGTCCCTAAGGCGTCCGGGCCGAAGCCGGCCAGGACGCCAGGACTTATCGACAGAGAAACTCGACGAGGCCGGCCAGCATGCGGTCGCAGGCTTCGATCTGCGCGAGCTCCACATACTCGTCGGCCTTGTGTGCGACTTCAATGCTTCCGGGCCCGCAGATCAGCACTGGCGTCTCGTTCCAGCTCTGCTGGAACAATCCACCCTCGCTGCCATAGTCCACCCTGGCGCATGGGGTGCCCGGGGGGAGCAGCGAGGCGAGCAGGCCGACAGCAGGCGAATCCTCGCGGGTGTTCAGGCTGGGATAGCTGTTCGTCATCTGGATGTCTGGCAACGGCGCCGCAGGATCCAGTGCCTCATTTTTGACGCGCTTGGCCAGGCGTTCCAGGACGCGCTTCAGGATCTCCTCGGGTTTATCTTCCGAGACGTTGCGAATCTCGAAACTGACTTCGCATTCGCTGGGCACGATGTTCAAGGCGCGGCCGCCGTGGATGACGCCGGCGTGGACCGTGCTGTAGGGCACACCGTAGCCCTCCTCGCGCGGGCCGCTTTGCGCCAGTTCACGCTGCACGTCCCGCAGGGATGCGACGAGGTCGCTGGCCATGTGGATGGCGTTGAAGAACCTCGGCGCCAGGCCTGAATGGCCGGCCTGGCCGCAGCAGACCGCCCGGTAGGCAGCCTTGCCCTTGTGACCGGTGCCGATCCGCATCAAGGTCGGCTCGCCGACAATGCAAAGGTAGGGTGCGGGGAGGCTGTTCTCCAGGCGGCGCAGCAGGTGGCGCACGCCAACGCAGCCGATTTCCTCATCGAAGGACAGCGCCAGCTGCAAGGGGCGCTGGAGCGGCTGCCGGGCGGCTGCCACCATGGCGGTGACGGCGCAGGCCACGAAGCCTTTCATGTCGGCTGTGCCGCGTCCGTAGATGCGGCCATCCCGGTGTGTTGCCTCAAAAGGGGGGGAAGTCCAGGGCTGGCCTTCCACCGGCACCACATCGGTATGGCCGGAGAGCAGGACGCCCGGAACGCCCACCGGACCGACCGTCGCAAACAGATTGGAGCGGCTGGGGTCTTGCGGGTCGGGCGCGAGCATCGATTCGATGCCGGCTTCCGCCAGGATGTCCTGGACCTTGTGGATGAGCGCGATATTTGGCGTCAGGGAAACCGATGCGAAAGAAATGAGCGTTTCCAGGAGAGAGACGCTTGCTGAGGAGGCTTGATTTTCCATCTCTGGCCCTTCTTGAGGGGGCATTGCCAAAACACGGCATGGCCGATGCAGCTGGCGCTTCAGGACGCCGATTTCAGGGGCGCTGCTATATGGGGATCGAAGAAACTTGGAGCGCTCATTCCGGGGATGTATTGGTCGGAGATATAAGCGCGGCAGCGTTCCATGAAGATTCTCGTCAATCTTGACTGCTTCATCGGCTTGTAAGTCGCCAGGCCGAGCAGCATGGGCCGATGGGTACCGGCAAGGCGGACCCGCACCATGCGCTTTCCATCGAGCGACTGATCGGATTTTGGGCGCACATTGAAGAGTGCGTAGCCAATGCCGTTGGCGACCATGGACCGGACCACTTCCGTCGACTGCGAACGCGCCGCGATGTTCGGCGTCACGCCGGCCTTTTCAAACAGGGAGGTGAAATAGTCCCGGCTCATCGGCATATCGAGCAGGACGTAGGGTTCGGGCGCCAGCTCTTCGAAGGAGACGACTTTCTGCTGCGCCAGCGGATGGACCTCGCTCACCAGGACATAGGGCGGCATCGTCGCCAGGCTCTCGAACTGGATGTCGTCGTCAAGGTGCAGGTCGTAGGTGATCGCCACGTCGATCTCAAGCGCATGGAGCTTGTTCATCAAGACTTCCTGATCGCCTTCGACCATCTGCAGCTCGATCTTATTGAAGGCGCGCGAAAAGCCGAAGATGACCTCGGGCGCAATCATTGCCGTGAGCGACTGGAAGCTTCCCACCCGCAAGGTGCCCTGGATGACGTCGCTCGAATCGGAGGCGATTTCATAGAGTCGGGACGACCGTCCGAGCATATCTTCGCAGTGATGCAGGACCAGCTTGCCGATGGTGGTCAGTCCAATGCCCTTGGAAGAATGGCGCACGAACAGCTGCACGCCCAGTTCGGCCTCGATATGGGCGATCGCTGCGGAGATCGAGGGAGAGGAGATATGGATTTGCGTTGACGCAGCGGCGATGCTGCCATGCTTCGCCGTTGCGACGAAATACTCCATCTGGCGCAGGGAAATGCGATTGAGCATGTCGAGGTCAGGAAAAGGGGGAACGGTCCAGTGTACTGGAGAAGGTTTGCCTTTTCGAGTGCCGGCCGCCTGGCCGGCGCTGTCACGCTGTCATTCGATGCGTCGGTCAAGTCACAGGTTTCCGGGAACGCCGAAGCTGGGCGCCGCACGGGGATCGAGCGCCCGCTTGACATAGTCCTTCAGCTGCGGCGCATAAACCTCCCAGGCGGCGTAGAGGGCCTCGACCGGATCGTTTTCTACCCAGTCCAGGCGCAGATCCACGACAGGCCAGTTTTGCGCGTCGTACACCAACAGGCCTGCCGAGTGCACCGGACCTTCTTCGCCGCCGGCGGCCTGGCCGGCGAGCATGGCCTGCATCAGCCGTTCCGCGAGCGCGCCTTCGGTCTGCTCGAAGGCCGACAGCATGGCCTGGGGCACGTCACGCGTCGCCAGCATGTTGCCCGCGCATGCGGCATGGGTGCCGACCACGCTTGCCAGGGTGCCCAGCGCCCTGGCACCCGTGAAAACCACTGGTGGGTTGTGCGCGTCGATGGCCATGAGCTGGCGATACTCGATATGGGGGCGCTTCTGCAGCTCTGCGAGGGCGCGTTCCGGCGTCAGGCCGCTGGCCATCAGGTCCAGGGCGAGGGGCCCCAGATCCGGGTCGGTAATGTTCTGGCTCGCGGCTGCGCCGACCCCTTTGCGGCCGCGGATGCAGCGCGAGGCAACCGCCGGTGACGAGGACGCCACGGCGGCGCCGAACTGGCCGGTGGCGGGGCACCGTGCAATGATGGAAAAGGTCATGGCAGCTCAGTCGGGGATGACAGCGGTGGCGTCGATCTCTACCAGCCACTCGGGGCGGGCCAGAGCCGATACGACGATGCCGGTCGAGACCGGGAAGACACCCTTCAGCCAGCGGCCCACGACGCGATAGACCGCCTCGCGGTAGCGCGGGTCGATGATGTAGATCGTGATCTTGCAGATGTCCTCGAGCTCGCCGCCGGCTTCCTTGAGCAGCATTGCGATGTTGGCCATGGCCTGCTCCGCCTGTCCGGCGACGTCCCCGATGCACACGCTCTCCGAGGTGTCGAGGTTCTGGCCGATCTGCCCTCGCAGAAAAACGGTACGGCCGCGCGCGACAACGGCCTGGCAAAGGTCGTTGTCCAGATTCTGTTCCGGGTAGGTGACTTTGGTGTTGAAGGTGCGGATGCGGGTATGCTTCATGGTCGATTCGGATCGATTCGGCAGGTGGCGGGAGATTGGGGGCGATGCACCCGACTGCATGGTCAGGTGCAGCCGCTGGCGGCGCCATTTGTATTTTCCTGCCGGCCGTTTAGGAATTTCCGAATACCACCGAGCCTCACACGGCCACTAACCTGCTCCAGACGGCGGAACCATCCACAACCCCATCGGGAAATGTGAGGCACCCCTACGAAAAAGCCGACTTGGCCGCCTGGTACGACTTTCACATCATAGGCTCCGTAATTCGAAGTCATTGCGTCAACGTCGTTGCGTCAGCAACGCGTCGCTGCTTGTGATTGCATTTCCCGGTGGCACGTTCAAGCGTATTTCCAGTTCTATCAGATGTTTATCTTTTCGATTGGGGGTTAGTAAATGACGATTCGCAAGCTTTTGGCACTTTGCGCGCTCTCCGCCACGCTTGGCAGTACGGCGGCATGGGCCCAGGAAGCCTTGGTGGTGAGCACCTGGGGCGGCAGTTTCCGCGACCTCATCGATGAAAGCATCGGCAAGGAATTCACGCGGCAAACCGGGGTGCCGGTCAAGTACATCACGGGCGGCACCATCGACCGGCTGAACAAGGCGAAGCTTGCCTCCAAGCCCGAGAGCGACGTTACCTTCACGACTTCCCACGTCGGCTGGCTCTACGCCAACGCCAATCTCTTCGAAAAGCTGGATACGAGCAAGATTCCGAATTACAAGCATCTTGTCGAGCGCGCCAGGATCAGCCCGTATCACATCGGCAGCTGGGCCTATGTCTATACCATCGGTTATCGCGCCGACCTGGTGCCGCCCAGCGTCAAGTTCGAGAGCTGGAACGACCTGTGGAGCCCGGCACTGAAAGGCAAGATCGGCGTGCCTGACTTCGATCCGAGCCATGTGGTCGCGGTTTCGGCCATGCTGTCGGGTGGCGATGCGCAAAGCTGGGAAAAGGGGCAGGACAAGCTCAAGGCGCTCAAGCCAAACTTCAAGGCGTTCTATACCAATGACGCCAATGCGCAGCAGTTGATCGCCACCGGCGAAACGCCCGTGCAGGTCATCCTGTCGATCAACGCCTATCACATGATCAGCCAGGGCGTTCCCGTCAAGTTGGTCACGCCCAAGGAAGGCGCCGTGCTCGGCATCGATACCATGGCCATCACGAAGGGCTCCACCAAGGCCGATCTGGCTTACAAGTTCATGAACATCGCCTTGTCCCCGGAAGTCCAGTCGAAGATCGTGGCCTTGAAGAAGGCCAGCCCCGTCGTCGACGACGCCAAGGTTTCGCCTGAAGACGCCAAGCTGCCCGGCGTGTTCACGACCAAGGAGCAGTGGGACAAGGCCATCCTCGTGGACCACAAGCTGCGCGCCGAGAAGACTGCGGAATGGCGCAAGTGGTTCACTGAAAATGTCATGAACTGAACCCGACAGCAAGAGTATGGAGGGAGGGTCGCCGCGGCCATGCACCGCGCCGATCCTCCCTCGCCGATTGAGCATCTGGAATAAGGTTTAAGAATGCGCCCCGATTCACGAGCCTGGTTGGTCTCCCCGGCAGTACTTGTCGCGCTGTGCATCGCAGTATCGTTGATTGCGGTCCTGCAGTTCAGCTTCCGGGCGTATGTGCCCGGCTCTTTGGATGTCGGCGGATTCACGTTCGCCAACTTCAGCGACCTGACCAAGTCGATTTATCTCGACGCGTTCTCCAACACCTTGTGGCTGAGCGTGGAGACGACCGTGTTTTCGCTGCTTGTTGCATACCCGCTGGCCTATGCCCTGGTGCGCGTCAGGAGCCGGGCGCTCAAGTCCTTCATCCTCGTGGTGTCCATCACGCCCCTGTTTCTGGGGGAAATCGTCCGGACCTACTCCTGGATCGCCGTCCTGGGCAGCAATGGCTTCATCAATGGCACGCTGCGAAAGCTCGGCCTGATCGACTGGCCACTGGAACTCATGTTCACACACCTGGGCGTGCTGGTAGCGCTGGTGCACGTGACGATTCCCGTCGTGGTCCTGATGCTTGCCACGGCAATTTCGCATATCGACCGCGACTACGAAAAATCCGCCCAGAGCCTGGGTGCCGGCCCGGTCATGACCTTCCTCACGGTCACGCTTCCGCTTTCGATGCCGGGTATCCTGGCTGGCATCACAACTGCGTTCGCCTGGACCTTCAGCGCCTTTGCGACGCCTCAGATGATTGGCGGAGGCCGCGTGCCGACGGTTTCGACGCTGGTGTACCAGCTTGGCTTTGCTTCCATGAACTTCCCGCTGGCGGCCAGCCTGAGTGTGATGGGCTTGCTGCTGACGGCCGCAGCGCTCTTTTCCCTGGGGCTGTTCACCAAGCGACTGAAAGCCGTGGGAGGACACTAACATGAGAATCAAAAGCGCTCTGCCTTTGCCGCTGCGTGTCGCGGGCCCGCTGCTCGTCGCCATCCTGCTTGCATTCGTGCTGCTGCCGGTGGTGGTGGTGACGATCGCCGCCTTCAACGAAAAGGCGATCATCACGTTTCCGCCTGAATCCTATTCGCTGACATGGTTTGCACGCGTCTTCAGCTATCCGGATTTTCAGGATGGATTCCGCGCCAGCCTCGTCATCACCGGATGGTCCTCGTTCATTGCGCTGGTGATCGGGACCTGCTTGTCGATTGCCGTCAAACGGCTGGAATTCCCCGGCAAGCAGACGCTGCTGGCCATCCTGCATTCTCCGCTCGTGGTGCCGCACTTCACGCTGGGGCTGGGCCTGCTCATCCTGGTGTCACAGGCCTCCATACACCGCTCATATGGCGTCGTCATCCTGTGTCACGTGATGCTGGTGCTGCCATTCGTACTGAAGAGCGTCTATGTTTCCATGGAAAACTTGGACGCAAGGCTGGAACAGGCGGCAGCAAGCCTCGGTGCGTCGCCGCTGAAGGCGCTTTTCACGATTACGATTCCGCTGCTCGCGCCGGGGCTGTTTGGCGGCTGGCTGTTTGCGGCGATCATGTCGTTCAGTGAATTCACCGCATCGCTTTTCGTCACAACGCAAGACACGCAGACACTGCCCGTATCCATGTACAACTATGTCCGGGAGTTTGCCGATCCGACCCTGGCCGCGCTGTCAGTCGTCTATATTGCCGTGACCGCTAGCGTGCTTGCCTTTGCGAACTATTTCCTGGGCTTGGGGAAAATCCTCAATATCGAGGAAGGGCATTGACCGGCATGCGCTGCTGAAAGCCGTGCTGGCGGTATGGACCCGTCGCGCGGGATCAGATCGTGGCATCCGCCCATCTGACAATCCCGCGGACGGGCATTCGGGTATCAGCCTGCCACGCGCCTGATCACCGGTGGTTTCCAGGTACCGTTGAGGGCTTCAGGCCCCGGCCGGTACATGCGAAGGTTCATCGAAAAGCTGCCCGATGCCGGCGTGGGCAACCAGTTGGATTCCAGGCCGGCGGGACGATCATGCTGGATCACCAGATCCAGCGAGCCGTCGGCGTTGTACTTCAGCGGATCGCGATCACCGATGGCGAAGCGGTTGATGGAATTGGACGCAAAGAACTGGCGCTCGTTATACATCGTCAGAGACCAGAAGGCGCGTGCCGGCGGCAAGTGTTCCTTGTCGAAGTGGATGACGTACTTCGCCGCGCTGTCAAAGGGCTTGCCGTCGGCATCCGTCATCGCCAACGGATAGACCGCGTCCTCGACTGTGTTGGCCCCCAGGCCGGCAAAGGCGATCATCGCCCGCCGGAGGTAGTCGGTCCCGTACGTGCCGATCGGATTGCCAAGCAGTCTCCAGCCGTTGGTCACGGTACCGGAGCGAGGCAGCGCTGCCACGATCAGCTTTCGCCCAGCGGCCGGCGCCGCTCGCAACGCCGCCTGCAACTCCGGCGACAAGCGATTCGGATCAAAATCCTGCCCCGGCACCAGCCCAAGGCGTGCGATGCGGGCAATAATCGGAAAGTCGTTGGCATGCGGCGGATTGGCCTTCAGCAACCGGGCAAACGTCGCAAAGTAAGTGTCCGCGTCCATCTTTGCCACCTGCTCAACGGGGGCCGCCATATCCTGTTGTGAATTGACGGTGCCCTTTGGTGGCACATAGCCGGGCTTACCCCATGCACTGAGCGGCGTGGCCTTGAGGGCGGCCTGGAATTTGTGGACAGATGCGTAGTCGGCAACGCCATTGGTCTGTGTGCGGCCGATCATCCAGCCTATGCCTGTCGGTGAGACGTAGGCCGGGATGCCGGCCGGAAGCTTGCCGTGCCAGTGCGGGCCGACAATAGCGAAGTGCTGCGGTCCATTACCAGTGGTACGCGTGCCGGGCGAGGTGAAGACGTCCGTCCACATGTCGAGCGCCGGCAGCAGATAGTAGCGCTTGCCGGAGTCCGGCACGGAGATGATGAGCGGCTCACGCGTGACGTCGAACCAGAGCGATGAGTACAGCGTGTCCGCATTCGGGCGAACCACCATGTCGAACTTGTCGTCCGGAAACGCGGCCGCATGCACAAACTGATTCATCGGCGCACGAATGCGGCGGGAATCTGGCGCTTCGACGTTGGTGGAAACACGTCGCGTCACCTCCATCAGCACCATTGGATAGGCGTAAAGGTAGGCCTCCGTGGCAATTTCCCGTGCATCGGCCGCGCTTGGCGGCGCCGCGATTGCACCTGCGGTTGCCTGAACCTGAAATGCGGCCGAGCCAAGCAGCGCGCACAGAACGCGCCGCAGCCACGCGGTATGAGTCAATGCCATCATGTCTCCTCCTGAATTTTTTGAACGTTACGATCGCGTCCCTGGCTGTTCCAGGCAGTTCCCTCAGCCTTCGAAGACAGACAAGTCCTTGGGCTTGATGCCGTTGGCCTTGCAGTAATTGAGGTAGCGGTCCATCGACGTCTTCCAGTTCTCGACGGCGATGATGTTGTCCTTGTCGTCCAGGTAAAGCAGCTCACCAGCCACGATGTTGAAGGTGATGATGTCTGGGCCTTCTACGTATGCCGCCTGTGGCGTATGCCGCGTGGAGGCGGTTTCATATACGACGCTGCCGGCATGGGCGATCCAGTCATGCTCCTTGTAGCGCCAGCTCCCCTGAACGGTGTAGACGATCACCGTACCGGTGTGATGATGGCGTGGCATCTCCATGCCGGCAGCCGCCTTCAACAAGGTAATGGTTTCCCCCCGTACCGGATCGATCTTGAAGTACTTGACCATCACGTCGTTGCTGTAGGGCGCGAACGGCATCCAAGGGGTATCGTTGCTGTCTAGGCAACCAGTGTTGATGGATTCGAACAGCATGGGACTGTCTCCGGTGGTGGCCCCCCAGGACGGTGGGGCTCTTGCAGGGGTCCATTCTGGGGAGACGCCTTTTATCTTGACTTGTCATTTTCTGACAACGATCTATCATTTTCAGACACCGCTCTCGCCACTCACTGCGCCACCTTACTGCACCACCTTTCCCTGCCGGTTGATGAAAGCCCCTGCCCTCCCGCTATTGCCGGCCCGCTATCTCATGCTGATGGGCGATTACCTCAGGTCAGTGGGCACCTCACTGGACGAGCTGCTACGTGCCCTGGACATTGATCGTGATCTGCTCGCAGGAGCGGATTCTGGCCTCACCACAAAGCAGATCGATTGCTTGCCCGCAGAAGCCCTGAGGTTGACCGGACATAGTGATTTTGGCTTCGAATGGGGCTGCCGCCTCAAGCTGAACTCGCACGATATCCTGGGGTATGCGATGCTTTCGTGCTCCACCCTGGACCAGCTGATCCGGTTGTGTTCTCGTTATTACCGGCTGGTGACGCCCATGTTCCGCATGAGCTATCAACGCACCGGCAATCGCATGGAGATCATTTTCAGGCCAGCGATGCCAATGGCAAGAGACGCGCTGAACCTGCTTCAGGAGGCAATCGCCGTTTCGACGCACCTGCAATGCAAACCCTTGTTGCAGAACCCCTCGTGCGTCTACGACATCTACATGTCAATGGAAGCGCCACCGCATGCGGCACGCTATCGCGAGCTGGCGCCCGCACGCGTGCATTTTTGCACCTCCGCATTGCCGGAGATCCGCATGGTGGCAGATACGTGGAGCCTCGACGCAGCGCTTCCGATGGCCGATGCGCATGCCGTGCGCATTGCCGAGGAGCGATGCCGGGCACTCCTGCAACGGTACAGTGAGCAAGGAAGCTGGACCGAATGGGTGGCCATGATGCTGAACGAAGCGGAGGACAGCCAGCCTACGCTGGAGGAGCTGGCTGATCTGCTTTCTATCTCGGCACGCACGCTTGACCGCTATCTGAAGAAAGAAGAGAGCAGCTTCCGTAATCTCGCAACTGGAGTGCGAAACAGACGTGCGCGCGAGCTTCTGCTTGATGGAAAGCTCCCGATCTCGCAAATCGCCTACCGACTCGGTTTCACCGACGTTGCCAACTTCAGCAGGGCCTTTCGTCGCGCCAATGGCGTCAGCCCCTCTGATTTTCGCGACAGCTCGCCCAAGGATCTGCCTCGATAATCCGATGTCTGCGGGGCATTGCGGGGGAACTGCAAGCTGAAATGCCGTTCGTACACCGCCAAGCTGAAGCCCTCGTCAATGCTGCATCAGCCGCGCCGTCTCCGCTCGCGCCCGTGCGTATTCCCCAGCCAGCACATCAACCAGCTCATCCACGGGAAGCACCCCCTCCACCCCCGAAACGCTGTGCCCGGCGCTCCAGATGTCGACCCAGCGCCTGGGGCCGTGCGCCTCCCGGCCATGCTCGCTGAACAGTTCGCGGGCGCGCTCGGGAGACACCTTGCCCTGCAGGGCCTGCGGGTCCAGCCCCGCCGCCACGACGGAGGGCCGCAGCATGTTGGTATCCAGTCCCGTGAAGGCCTGGGTCAGCAACACGTCGTCGAGCCGGCTGTCCACCAGCATGGTCTTGTAGCGGTCGGCGCCCAGGCTTTCTGGGGTGGCGATGAAGCGCGTGCCCATCATGCCCAGATCGCAGCCCAGCGTGCGGGCCGCCCACAGCGCGGCACCGTCGGACATGCCGCCCGACAGCACGATGGGGCCGTCGAACATCCGGCGTACGGCACGCACAAAGGCAAAGGGGTTGGCCCAGCCGGTCTGCCCGCCGGCGCCGGCCGTGAGCAGGATCAGACCATCGGCACCCGCCGCCAGCGCCTTTTCGGCATGGCGGATCGATGCCACGTCGGCGAACACCAGGCAGCCGATATCGTGCAGCGGCTGGATAACGGCTTCGGGCGAGCCTACGCTGGCGATGACCATTTCCACCCGGTGGCGGACAAGGACCCGCAGGTCCTCATCCAGCGTGGCCTGGCGCCGCATGATGATGTTGGGGCAGACCGGCGCGACCGGGCCGGGCGCCTCGGCGCACCGGGCCTTGATCTGGGCAAGCCAGGCGTCCAACTGCTCGGCGCCGCGGGCGTTGACCGTGGGAAACGCGCCGATGACGCCGCTGCGGCATGCGGCGGCCACCAGGTCCGGGCCAGACACGCGCAGCATTGGCGCGGCAATCAGCGGCAGGCGCAGGCGCGATGCCAGCGATGAAGGCAAGCTCATGCAATCCTCTCCATCAGATGCTTGGGCATCCGCACATCATGCGGTGCCCCAAGCCATGTCAATCTGTCAGTCCCATTAGTTTGTATAGCCGGTCTTTTCGATCAGGCGGGCAAAGCGCTTGCGCTCCTCCTGCGCATAGAGCCTGGTCTTCTCGGGGTCCAGATCGATCGTCTCGGAGCCGGCGCTGGCTTGCTCCACGTAGGCCAGATACTCCTTGGACTTGAGCGCGGCCGAGAATCCCTTGTACAGGCGCTGCACCATCTCGGGTGGCGTGCCGGCCTTGACCCCGTAGCCGATCCAGACGTAAGCCGTCGAATCGGCATAGCCGAGCTCGCTGAAGGTTGGCACATCCTGGAAGGCTGGCGGTCTGCGCTCGTGCGTCAAGGCCAGCAGGTGGATCTTGCCGGCGCGATAGAATTCGCGCGCGGCGCCGGCGTCGATGATCATTGCGTCGACATTGCCGCCGACCACGTCGTTGAGCGCGGGCGCCGGGGCCTTGTATTGCACGTTGTTGAGCTGGATGCCGAGATCGCGCTGGATCATCAGCGCCAGCAGCTTGTAGTAATGCCCGCTGTAGGTGGCCAGCGATGCCTTGCCCGGGTTGGCTTTGGCGTAGGCGACGAACTCGGCCAGCGACTTGTGCCTGCCCGCCTTCACGACCATGGCGGCACCGCCGCGCGCGGAGGTGATGACGGGCTGCAGCTGGGTTTCGGGATTGAAGCGCAGGCTCTTGTTGACCAGCGGAACAATCACCATGTTGCTGGGCGAGAGCATCAGTACGCGCGTTCCGTCGGCCGGTCCGTTCAGCACGTATTGCGTGGCGATCATGGTGTCGGCGCCTGGCTTGTTCTCGACGATCACCGTGCGCTGCAGTTCGCGGGACAGCACATCGGCAAGGATACGCGTGCTGGTGTCGGCGCCTGTGCCGCCGCCCAGGGGCAAGATGACGTTGATCGGGGTCTTGTCCTGCGCAAGCAGTGGCGAATGCGCTGCCCATGCCGTGGCCGCCGCTGCGGAGCCCAGCAGAAAGCTTCGTCTTTGCATAGTTGTCTCCTCCTTATTCCTGGCTTCCTGGCGCTATTCGCCGGACCAGACCGGCGCGCGCTTGGCCGCGAAGGCCTTGAGCCCTTCCTCCCGGTCCTTTGAGTTGAGCGCGACCTGTGCAATCGGCATCTGGTTTTCCCAGGCTTCCAGTTCCTGCCATTCGAAGGCCTTGGACATGATGCGCTTGGACGCGGCCAGCGCCGTCGGGCCGTTCACCAGCAGCGAGCGGGCGAATGCCATGGCGTTTTCCAGGGTCGCGCCTGGCTCAACCACCCGGTTCAGGATGCCATAGGGCCGCAGGAAATCGGCGTCGTAGATTTTGCCGGTCAGGGCCATCTCGAACGCGATGTTGTAGGGAATCCTCTTGGGCAGGCGGAACAGCCCGCCGCCGACCGCGACCAGGTTGTGCCGGACCTCGGGCAGGCCGAACTTGGCGTTGGCGGCGGCCACCACTATGTCGGAGGTCAGGCACAGCTCGAAGCCGCCGCCCACCGCATAGCCCTCGACGGCGGCAATCAGCGGCTTGCGCAGCGGATGCACGAAGCAGCCGAAGCCCCCGCGGCGCAGTCTGGTGCGCTTGACGCCGCTGGCCGCTTCCTTCAGGTCGGCGCCGGTAGAGAAATTGCCGCCGGCGCCATGGATGACGGCAACGAAGCAGTTCTTGTCCTCGTCAATATCGTCCATGATGTCCTGCAGCGCGATCGCCATCGCGTTGTTGCAGCAATTCTTGACTTCGGGCCGGTTCAGGGTGATGACTGCCACCCCGTCCTTCTTCTCCAGCATTGCAGCTTGCTCGGTGGTCATGGTGCGCTCCTCACAGGTTGAACGAGAACCCGCCGTTGACCGGATAGGTCTGGCCCGTGATCCACGAGCTCGATCCCGATGCCAGGAACAACACCATGTTGGCCACGTCCTCAGGCTGCCCCACGCGGCGGATCACGTAGTTCGAAAGCATCTTCTTTTTCCTGTCGGGATCGGCCTCCAGGCGCGCCGCGATCGCCGGCGTTGCCGTGGCGGAGATGGCGACGCAATTGGCCGTGATGTTGTAGCGCCCCAGCGCTCTGGCCGCGCCGCGCATGAAGCCGGCGGCCCCGGCCTTGGCGCCGGAATAGATTTCCAGGTTGGGCTCTCCCACACGGCCGGCGTCGGAGATGATGGTGATGATCCGGCCGGCGTTCTTTTCGATCATGCCGGGCACTACCGCCGCCGTGCAGTTGATGACGCCGTAGAAATTGACGCGGATGAAGCTGTCCCAGGCTGCCTCGCCGACTTCCCAAAAATGCTTGCGCGCTTCCGGATCGGGGTTGACGCCCGAATTGCCGGCGTTATTGACCAGGATGTCGATGCTGCCGCCGGCCTCGTCCGTGGCCTGCGCGAACACAGCCTTGACCTGCGCCTGGTCGGTCACGTCGCATACGGCGGCCACGGCCTTCGCGCCAAGTGCCCTGATTTCCTCTACCACTACCTGGGCGCGCTCGGCATAGAAGTCGTTGACGATGACGGCCCCGGCGCCGCTCCTGGCGAAGTGCAAGGCCACCTCGCGGCCCACACCCTGGCCGGCACCGGTGACGGCCGCGATCTTTCCGTTGAGGTCGGTCAGGTTCAAAGTCATACGTTGCGCTCCTGGTTGTTCCAATGAGGTTGGCGAAGCTCGCGCTTCAGGATCTTGCCGACGGCATTGCGCGGCAGTTCGGCGACATGCACGAAAAAACGTGGCCGCTTGTACGATGCCAGCTGCGCTTGCCCCAGCGCAGCCAGTTCATCGCCGGCAATGGGCTGGCCGTCCCTGGATTCGTAGTAGGCCACCACCTTCTCGCCGAATTCTTCGTCGGGCAGGCCGATCACCGCGATGTCGAGCAAGCCGGGGTGCTGGTAGAACGCCGCCTCGATTTCCGCTGGATAGATGTTGACCCCGCCCGAGATGATCATGTCCTTGGCGCGGTCGGTGATGTAGAGATAGCCGTCCGCGTCGAGCTTTCCCATGTCGCCCGTGCGGAAGAAGCCGCGCGCATCGAGCGTGTCTTCATCCAGCGGCGGCGCGTTGAGATAGTTCCTGATCACGGCCGGGGTATTGACCCAGATCTCGCCGACGGTGCCGCAAGCGCAGGGCTTGCCGTCCTCGTCGCGGATCTCCACTTCCACGCCGTCATAGGCCAGGCCGCTGGAGCCGGGCTTTCGGAAGTGGTCTTCTGCCTTCATCCCGGCGATCATGCCGGTCTCGGTGGAGCCGTAGCCCTCATGCAGCACCGGCCCGAACTGCTCATGGACCCACTGCTTGATCGCCATGGGTACCGGCGCGGCGCCAATGCCCATGCTCTTGAGGCGCGGCACGTGGCGGCCCGAGGTCTCCTGGTAGCTCTTGAGCCGCTTGTACATGGTAGGCACGCCGGTCCAGTGCGTGACGCCGTGCTTCTCGGCGAGGTCGAACCAATGCGCGGCATCGAAGCGGTTCTGCAGGACCAGCATGGAGCCGTGCGCCATCGCCGCGCGCACCTGCGAAGGGCCTGACCCGTGATGCAGCGGCATGGACACCAGCACCACGTCGGCCTCCTGGTATCGCTTGTACGCCCCGCCCTGGGCTTCGAGGTAGCGGTTCAGGCGCTCATTGCCCGGCTCGGGCCGCAGATGGCGCGCCACGCCCTTGGGCCTGCCCGTGGTACCCGAGGTGTAGATGATCTGCTCGCACAGTTCGTCCATGGTGAGCGGCGCTCCGCCCGGCTGGGTCAGCACGTTCCATTGGCTTGCTGCGCCGGTCGTGGACACCGGAATCATGGCGTCCGGCGGCAGCACGGAGATCTTGTCCATGAACACCTGCGGCTGCTCGTCGTCCAGGATCAGCATCCTGGCGCCGGCATTCTCCAGCACATAGTCGACCTCGTCGGCGACCAGGCGCCAGTTGATGCCCAGCAGCCGGGCCTTGAGCTTGGACAGCGCCAGCATCAAGGCCACCCATTGCGACGTGGTCTGCATGCGCAGCGCCACGATGTCGCCGGCGCCGACGCCGCGCCGGGCGAGCTGGTTGGCGATGTTGTCGGCCAGCGTGTTGAGCTCGCGCCAGGTCAGGGTCTGGTCTGCGGCGACCACGGCGGGCCTGTCGGGCAGGACCTGCGCCCAGTGTTCAGGCAAGTTTGGTGCGGTTGTCATCGGGGTGTCCATCCATCAGCGGAACAGGTGGCGGGCCAGCACGTGGTACTTGTGCACCTCGGTCGGGCCTTCATAGATGCGGGCAGGGCGCTGCGAGCGATACCAGTGCGCAATGGGGTTATCCAGCGACACCCCGGCCGCGCCGAAGATCTGGACACCGCGGTCGAGCACGCGGCCGACCACCTCGGTAGCCTGCATCTTGATCAGGCTGGCCTCGACGCGCGTATCGTGGCCGGCATCGGCCTTCCTGGCGGCGGCGTACATCATCAGGCGGCACTGGTTGATGTCGATCCACGAATCCACGACCATGGCCTGCACCGCCTGCTTCTGCGACAGGGCCGAGCCGAAGGTCACGCGCTGCTTGGCGTAGTCTGTCATCATTTCCAGCGTACGCATGGCGATGCCCAGGGCGCGCGCGCCCACGCCGAAGCGGGCCTGCGACAAGATGATCTGGGCGTTGCGAAAGCCTTCGCCGCTGGCGCCGATCATTGCGTCCTCGGGCACTTCGCAGTTGTCGAAGATCAGCTCGTTGGTGATCATGCCGTCCAGCGTCTGGATGTCGCGCGACACGTTCAGGCCAGGGTTGGACTTGTCCACCGCGAACATGGAGATGCCGCCGTGCTGGCGCTTCTCCTGATCGGTCACGGCCACGACGAAGATCACCTCGGCGGGGCCGACGCTGGAGATGAAGACCTTGGTGCCGTTGATCACCCACTTGTCGCCCCGTTTAACGGCTTTGGTCTGGATCGCATTGCCGGGGTCGGCCCCGCCCGAAGGCTCGGTCTGTGCGAACGCGTACCGCAGCCGGTCGTCCAGGCAAGGATCGAGGTAGCGCTCCTTCTGCACGCCCGTGGCGTTGAAGAGGAACGGCGGCACCTGCCCGCCGAAGCGCAGGGGCACCAGGCATTGGTAGTTCACCTCGATGACCGCCAGTTGCTGCGTTACCCTCAGTCTGGCGCCGCCCAGCGCCTCGGGCAGCGTCAGGCCCCACAGGCCCACTTCCTTGGCGGCCCTTGTACCGGGCAGCAGATCCTGCGGGGTAATTTCGCCGCCCTGCAGCTTCCTGGCCTCCAGTGGCATCTGGTGCTTGTGCACTAGCTTGCGGGTAAGGTCCACAATGGCACGCGTGTCCTCGTCGAATTCGACCATGTAGTCGATCATGTGCATGTCTCCTGTTTTTAATTCGCGGTTCAGATGCCCAGCACGTGCGCGTAGCAGACGGCGCCCACGCCTACCATGTGCGCCAGCCCCGTGCGCGCCCGGGGCTGCTGTCGCTGCCCGGCCTCGCCGCGCAACTGGAGTGTGATTTCAGCGATCTGGCCCACGCCGGTGGGACCGATCGGATGCCCCATGGCAATGAGCCCGCCCGATGGGCTCACTGCGACCCTGCCGCCGATGTGGAACTCGCCCGCCTTCAAGGCCGGTATGGCCTGGCCCGGCTTGCACAGGCCCATGGCCTCGAGGTAAAGCACTTCCTCGATCGCGAAGGCGTCGTGCAGCTCGACCACATCAACTGCCATGGACGCTACGCCGGCCTCCTTCAGCGCCTGCTGGCAGGTGGCCTGCGTGAGCAGTTCGTCGAACGCTGTAGCGTCCTTGTAAACAGCCTGGCTCTGGGCGGCCGACGACAGCACCCGCACCGCGCGGCCGGGATCGATGCCGTGCGCCTTGATCGCGTCTTCGGACATCAGCACCACGGCAGCCGCGCCCTCGCCGACCGGCGTGCATTGCAGCACCGTGAGCTCGCCAGACACCTTGCGCCCTCCCAGCACCTCCTCGAGCGTGCGCGGCTTCTGGCGCTGGGCGTTAGGGTTGAGCGCGCCGTTGTTGTGGTTCTTCACCGCCGCCAGTGCGATGTCGCGCATGTCGGCTCCGGAGCGGTGCACGTACTTGTCTGCCAGCAGCGCAAAGTGTGTGAACGGCGCGATGTACTCGCTGGCCAGTTGCTCGATGCCGGCCTGCGTCTCGCCGCGTACCACTGGCGCGCGCTTGTCCACGCCCAGCACCAGTACGGTATCGGCAAGGCCGCTGGCCACTTCGATGCAGGCATTGCGGAACGCCGTCGAACCGGAGGCCGAGGCGTTTTCGACATGGGCGATAGGCAGGCCCGTCGCCCCAAGGTGGCGCAGGATGGGCCGCCCGCAGGCCATGCCCAGCAGCGCCCGGGCAACGTGGGCGGTGTCCACGCCGGCAATGGACACGCCCGCGTCGGCCAGCGCCTGGCGCGCGGCGGTCAGGCCCAGCGTCACGTACGACGTATCCGACGGATCCTGGTAGCGATGCCAGCCGATGCCTACGACGTAGACCGGCCGCAGGTCCTTCAGTGTTCGCTTCATGCCGTCACCCCGAATCGGAATTCCAGAACCGCGGGGTCCTGCCCGCGCTGACGCAGCACGCCATGGACGCGCCGGCCGTGCCAGTCGCCCGCCTCGTGCCCCACGTCCAGCAGGGCGCGCACCACCGGGCCGGCGTCGAGCCTGACCTCGGCCACCGTGAACGGCACCGCAGGCTCCGGCTGGGCATGGATGTGGACCTGGCTGCTGCCGAGCACCACCCCTTGCGCGGCCAGTTCGATATCGGCCAGTTCAGCGCTGCCGCAGCACTCGCAGCCATAGTGCTGCGGTGGGAACGCCACTTCATTGCACGCTGTGCAGCGGACTCCTTTGAGAAAAGGGGTCTGATGGGCGTCCCAACCACAGAGGCTGGGCTTTTCTATCTGGGAAGTTGTCTCGTCTGTCTTCATGTTTTTTTCCTCAACTTACTTACCATATGGTCGGTAAGTTTGTATGATTTAGCAAATAGGGTTTTCCGCAGGTCCTGCATTTCCCTTCCATCCATCTCAGCAAGGAGCAGCAGCTTGGGCCCACTCGCAGGCGTCAAAGTGGTCGAAATCAGCGGTATCGGACCCGGTCCGTTCTGCGGCATGCTGCTGGCCGACCTGGGGGCGAGCGTCATCGCCGTCGAGCCGCCGGAGCGCCTGGCCGCGCCGGAACGGCCCCACGCCATCACCAGCCGCGGCAAGCAATCGGTGGTGCTGAACCTCAAGGACCCTGCCGCCGTAGAGGCCGTGCTGCGCCTGTGCGAGGGCGCCGACCTGCTGATCGAAGGCATGCGCCCGGGTGTGATGGAGCGCCTGGGCCTGGGGCCGGAGTTGTGCCTGCAGCGGCGGCCTGCTCTGGTGTACGGCCGCATGACAGGCTGGGGCCAGCATGGGCCGTGGGCGCCGCGCGCCGGCCATGACAGCAACTACACCGCCCTCAGCGGCGCCCTGTGGTTTGCCGGGCCGGCCGGTGAACCGCCGATGGCGCCGTCCACCGTACTCGGCGACGTGGCCGGCGGCGCGCTGTATCTGGCGGTAGGGCTGCTGGCCGCGCTGCAGCATGCGCGCAGCACGGGGCAAGGGCAGGTCGTCGATGCCGCCATCGTCGATGGCGCGGCCCACATGCTGAACCTGATGCTGGGCGCCATCCAGCGGCGCGGCGGCGGCTTTGAGCGCAGCACGCAGGCTTTTGACAGTTCGCATTGGGCGGCGCAAAGCTACCAGTGCCAGGATGGCGGCTGGATCAACTTTGCGCCGCTCGAACCCAAGTTCTATGCCGAGTTGCTCGCGCGCCTGGGGCTGGACGGCGACGCGCGCTTTGTCCGCGGCCAGAACGACCCCGGCCTGTGGCCCGAGCTCAGGCAAGCCATGGCCGCACTCATGCACTCGCGTACACGCGCCGAATGGGAGGCTTGCCTGGGTGGCAGTGACGCCTGCTGGGCGCCCGTGCTGGCGCCGCACGAGGCCGCCTGCCACCCACACATGGCAGCGCGGCAGAGCTATGTCGAGCGTGGTGGCGTGCTGCAGGCCGCCCCCGCGCCGCGGTTCTCGGCCACGCCGCCGGAGATACGGGACATCGCGCCCGTCGGCACCCACACGCGCGAAATCCTGAGCACTCTGGCTCTTACGCCCGATAATCTGGAGAATCTGCTCCGTTCACAAAACGCCTGAATTTGCTTAACCATGACTGCCATGACACCCCATACCGCCCGAACCCGTCGCACCCAGGAGGAGCGGCGCGCCACCTCGGAGCTGGCCTTGATCAATGCCGCCATGACGGTCATGCGCGCCAAGGGTGTAGGCGGCATGACGATTGCCGAGGTGGCCGAGACCGCGGGCGTCAGCAAGGGTCTCGTCGTTCACCTGTACGGCAACAAGCAGGCCCTGCAACTGGCCGTGCTGACCGAGTTGCGCACCGATTTCGCCAAGCGTTTCCAGCAGGCGGAAGGGCACACGGTCGGCCTCGAGCGCCTGCGCAGCTTCATACGCGCGCACTTCGGCAGCCTCAGCAAGCCGGACTCCAACACCCAGGTGTTCTCGGCGCTGTTGTCGGAAGCCATCTTTCAGGATCAGGAGTTCGCCGCAGACGTCGCGAGCATGAACGATGCCACGATCGCCTTCGTGCGCGAGTGCCTGGAGGCAGAACAGTCCCGGGGCACCCGCTTCATCGAGTCCGACCTGGACAGCCTGGCCACTTTCATCGTCGCCAGCATGCGTGGCATCGCGCAGGTCTTTTCCATCAACGCTACCGCGAAGACCAAGACTCTGGATACGCAAAAGGTGATGCACCTGTGCGAGACGATGGTTGATCGCATGGTGGTTTCCGCTTGATGTTCACCTGGCGGTTTCAGCGGCCCATCAGCGCAAATCCAACCGTGCGCTACCTGGGACACATTGGAACAGCTTAACCATTCGCATCAACCGTTGCCGCCGGGGTGGCAACGAATTGTGACTTCTGCAGCAGAGGCAGGAAGTCGTGATCGAGGGTTTCCGCGAGGTCGGTCCGGAGCTCGCAAATGGTCATGGCGTAGCTCTTCAAAATGGTGTCAACTGTCCTCCAGTCTCCGTTCGGAACGATCCTTTCCTTCGTGTAATCGAAAGTCTGGATCACCGTTCCTTGCGAAAGGACCTTGAACTGAACCGACACCCTGAAACGGAAGTCAGTCGGGTCTCCGAGCTTCGCAATGCCGAGGATCGGCGCACGAGCCATCAAGGGCGTCAGGAAATGAACCTCGGCCTTCTTGATCTCCACCTCCACGGTCCGGTCGCCTGTTCCGTTGGTGTCCATTCGGAGCACGAAATACCGTTCAATATCGCTTCGAACAACCTCCCCGGTACGCACTTCGGGATTGATGGGGACCACCAATGTGCCCCAGGTCTTGCCTTCGCGTTCGGCGTCGGGTGCGATGTTCGGACGGTCACCTTGGATCTGTGCTTTGGCGGCACCGGGGGCACCACGCTATTCATGACCGAGTCGACCACCGGGACGATCCTGTGCGCCGACATGTCGGTGGGCGGTGCACCGGTGCACGAAGGACGGCTGGCATGAACGGAGTGTCGGGCGTTCTCGCCATGCCGGACGCATGCGATTGCCATATGCATGTCTAAGATCCGCTCGGGTGGTAAACGCCCCCCGGCGCGAAGTACGTCGTTCGAGCCAGCCCGGCCCTGCACCAGTTGATGGAACCCTACGTACTGACACCGCCAATGGCTCACCGCATGCCGAATTCCTACTGCGCCGCGCAAACCATATCACCAAGTACCGCTACTGCTCGCACTAAAGCGCTTGCACAAACCCCGGGCGATGCGACGGAATTCAAGAAGGCAATGTCGTTCAAGCGCTTTCCCTGGCTTTCCTGCTCCAGTCTCCCCCTAGCGCCAGCAATAGCGCAATACGCTGGTTGAGATGATCGCCCCGCACGTTGATCAGATCCATCTCGGCAGCCAGCAGTGTCTGCCGAGCCTTCAGGACGCCGCGCGGGTCGGATGCACCAATACTCACGCGTGCCTCCTCGCGCAGTACCAATACCTGGCTCTCGTTCACCCGATCCTGCAGTTGCCTGGTGCGATCTGCAAGATTCGATTCAGCACGCAACCCCGCATCGACTTCGCCCAGTGCCTGCAGGGCACTATTGCCATAGGCAATCATGGCGGCCTTCTGCTCGGCGCTGTAGTAGTCCGCCCTGGCCTTGAGCTCTCCTCCCGTGAACAGCGGCGCGAAGATCGCGCCATTCAGTCCCTTGATCGGAGTTCCGGACTGGTTGAGCAGCAGCACATCGCTACGGATTCCGGTAATGGCCGCGCTGATTGAAATGCCTGGCAGCCGTGCGGCCTCGGCGGACTGCCTCAGGTCGAAGGCCACGGCGACGCGGTGTGCCGCGGCCGTCAAGTCCGGGCGGCGATCGAGCAGGCTTGCAGGCAGGCCTGCCTGCGGGGCTGCGGGCATCGCCGGCAGTTCCAGCTTCGCCACACTATCGCCGATCTCCCCGGCAGGGTAGCGGCCCAGCAGCAGCTCCAGGGCTTGCGCGGCCTGGCTCCTGGCCAGTTCAGCCTTCCGGAGCGCATCCACCTGCGTGCGCAGCGCATTTTTCGCTTCCACCGGTTCAGTTTCCGGCGCCGCACCGATGGCAACCCGCCGCTCGGTGATCTGCACCAGTTGCTCCTGTATGGCAACGGCTTGCCGCTGCCGGTCCTCCAGCTTTGCGGACCGGATCAGTGTGAACCATGCTTTGGCAGTGGCTGCTGCGACGACGCGCTGCGCCCAGAGATAATCGTCCACGGTAGCGGCATACTGGGATTTTGCCGCGCGCGATTGTGCGCGGATGCGGCCCCAGAGATCGAGCTCCCAGCTCGCACCAATCGAGAGGAACTGGGTTTCCGAATGGCCGGCCCTGCCCTTCACGCCCGCGCTCGGTAACAGGCCGCTGCTTTGGATGATAGCGAGCGCCTGCGCCTGCTCGACGCGCACCGCTGCGAGCCTGAGATCGCCGTTGTGCGCGATCGCCTCCCGCGCCAGTCGCTGCAGCTCGGCATCGTCGAAGCTTGCAAGCCAGTCATCCGCTGGCTCGCCTGCTTCGGCCGTGTTTGCCCAGGTGCGCTGCCCTTCAAGCGCCGGGACGCCCTGGTCTCGAAGGCTGGCGCTATCCGGCGGCGCCTGCAAGGCGCAGCCGAAGAGCATGGCGAGCGGCAGCGCCAGCAGTACCGGAATGGTCTTGTTGAGAGATGACGACACAGGCTTGCCTTTAATGGAGCTTGAATACCAGATAGTTCAGCTTGGAACTGACGCGCAGGAAGACCATCCGAACGATATGGAACATCTTCATATGCGTGGTATAGATGGCACCCGCGCCGACAGCCCCGACCGGAAGCACCTGGCCCTTCGATTCGTCGCGCAAGTCCAGCTTGACCGCGAACCGGTTCGGCACGGCTTCCGTGGCACCAGTGTTCGGGATCATTCCACCCTGCGCGAACTGGCCTTGTGATTGCGCCCAGACGATCGAGTCCACCTTTGCCTTGATGATTTCACCCGGATGCGTCGGCAGGTAGATCTCGGCGACGTCACCCGCCTTGACGTTGTAAAGCTCGTTCTGCTTGTAGAAGGCGACCACCTCCTGCTCGTCCTCAACGAAGCTGAATGCCGGCGAGAACGGAAACGGGACCAGCATCGTGCCCACGCGCACCTGCAGGTTCACGACCTTGCCGTCGGCGGGCGCCCGGTACTCGGTTTGGCCAAGTTCCCACCGGGCGTTCTCGAGCATGACTTCGGTTTCCGCGCGCTTGGCGCGCGCCGTGGCGATGGCGGCAAATTCCCCCTGGCTCCTGGCCGACAGCTTCTGCCTCGCCTCGTCCTCGACAGCTTGCGCACTGACCAGTTCGCCTTCCAGCTCGTGCTGCCGGGCCAGGGCATCTTCCCGGTCGAACTTCGAACCGGCCCCCGCTGCAAGCAGGGCCTCATGTTCCTTGAGGCGCTGGCGGGCGAGCGATAGCTTGGCTTGCACCGTGGCAACCTTGCCGGCCGCACCGCGCACGGATTCGCTGAGCTGGCGCGCCGCTGCCTGCGCTTCAGCCAACCCGGCATCGTCCGCCATCAACCTGCCCTCGAGTTGCTTGACCGAGGCCTGATACGGCGTCGGGTCGATGCGCAGCAGGACATCCCCTTTCTTGTAGCGCCGGTTACCCTCGGCCGGAAGTTCGACAATGCGCCCCCTCACCTGCGGCACCACCTGGAGCACCTTGCCGACCACCCTGACATCATGGGACGAAGGTGCCACCACGTTCAGCGTCAGGACCAGCAGCGTCAGGGCAACCACCGGAATCGTGACCACGATGACCATGGACGTCGTGTTCCATGGCAGCCATTTGAACTTGAAGAAGATCATCCAGACGGCCAGCGCGTAGATAGCAAGCAGCAGTGCATCCATTCAGCTCTGCTCCCCTGCGCCGGACGTAGCGCCGCGTGTCGGCGCCCGCAGGGACGCGACGTTCCCGGGGCGGCCGATGGGGGCATGTCCCGCGCCTTGCGCCGCTTCGTCTTCCGGCAGTTTGTCGGTGCCATAGGCCGCCCGGTAGAACACCGGCTTGGTGTGTGCCCAGAGCCAGGCCATCGGCCACAGCAGTCCGCCGAAGAACAGCGAAAGCAGGCATAGCGCATGGATGGCTTCCCTTTGCGGATGCTGCTTCCGGTGGGCGACCTTTTCCGGCCAGATATGCAGCATCCAGAACAGGTAGATGGCGGCAAGCGGCACGAATATCATCACCACCCAGGAGATGGCATTGGCAGCGCTCTCCAGGGCCTGTCCGCTGAGCAAGGAGGCGAACGCTGGTTCATGCATTGCCAGCAGGCCAAGGCCCGCCAGCAGATATTGACGCAGTTTCATCGGGGAAATAGAGAGATCGGGCACCAGGGCCCGGTGTTTGACTTGCCAGGTACTCGGCTGCGTTGAGAACTACAGTGTGCTGGTCGGCGTAGTACCCGTTGATTCGCTGCGGCTGTTCCGGGCGGTGCTGTCCGGCATGCGCCCGGCTTGCTGGCCGGATTGCGCATCCGTCGGGCAGCTCCGGCACGGGCTGGCTGAAACCGGCCCGGTTGACCGTTCGCTGTTGCCGGCTGGCACATCGTCCGCGTACAGGAGGTTGTACTTGCTCTGGCCGGGATTGCTGGCGGCACGGCAGGCCGCGGATTGCAGGCCGGCGCCGGTACCGGAGCAGGCTTCCGGCCGCGCGGAGGTGTCTCGCTGCCCGTGAGCGGGCAGGATCTGCGCGTACGATGGCGCGGCGCCGGCAATCAGCAGCGCCATGACAAGGCTGGGCACCCCACGACCGCGCGCGCCGGCGCCCGCTATCGAGACAGCCGAAAGGCAGTGCTTGAACATTCCTGTAGTTTCCTTCGAAGTGGATCAGATACCGTCGACGCAAACCGGCGCGGCCAGTCACGTCTGCGTGAATGTGCACACCTTATGCCGGTGGCGCGGGCGGGGCTATCAAAGAAATTAGAAAGTGAGGGCCCGTCGAATCGATGCGCCCCAGGCGTCGCCCGGTATTTCGAATTCCTTTGATAGCCGCCACGGCGAGGCCGGCTTACCCTGTGCGCCGTCGTATGCCCTCCCAGGTGAATATCAGGTTCACCTGAATTGACTATCCAATGAATGCTGTTTCTTCGATTTCTGCCTGTGTCATTGCCATTGCCACAGCAAGCGCCATCTCCGGATGTGCAATCCCTACCTCCGAGACGTGGAGTCCGTTCCAGGAGCCCTGGCCGTGGACAAAGATCGTCACCGTCAATCAGACCGATCATGACGTGCTGGCACTACGCGCCGGCCCTTGCGAGACCGGACCCGCGCCGCGGCACTCGCTGTCGGCGCCGTCTTTCTGCTTCCTTGGCACCAAGCCGGACGCGCCCTTCGCGATAACCTGGAGCGATGCCACAGCCGGCACGGAATCCCATGCCGCGTCCGAACGGGGCGAGCCGCATGCCTCGACGGCACCCCTGCCACACCTGTGGCGGGAAGATCCTCACGCTGGCAAACCCATAGGCAACTTCCTCTGCGTGGTTTTGCGCAATGATGCGCGGGTAGATCTTGCCGTTACCGCCAGCGCAGAAGCCTGCGCCGTACTCTAGGGCCTGTTGCTCCCCGGGGTAGGCCGGCTGACGCCAGCCCAGTCCACCTGCCGCGGTCCTTACTGTACTGAATAGCCGCGGCCCGCCATGCAGGCACGCCAGGCTTGCCAGTACGACGTCATGGCCCAGTCGTTGCTGGCCTGCGCCTGTGCGCTGATGGCTGCAGCCTGCCGGCGGTGCTGGCGATGGGCGGCGCCACCAGCGACGGTGCCGACCGCCGCGCCCGCGGCAGCCCCCCTGCCCGCGTCACCGCCAATCGCACCCACCACTGCCCCGGCAGCCGCCCCGCCCGCTGCGCCCCGTATCCTCTCGCCGCCGGGCAGGATCACCGGCGCTGGCGTGCTCCCTATTCGGGCCGGATCGACGCCGGTCTCCCGCCGGGCCCAGCCATAGCAGGCCCCATCGTCGTTGGCCTGCTGGTAGGCCGACTGTCCTCTCAGCGGATAGGCAATGGGCTTCAGCAACAAGGCTTGAGCCTGCGCCGTATTGGCCGCACCCGAGATCAGAACCAATGCCGTGCACGCGGCAAGAGCAAGACTTCTACGATTGCTCATGAACTCTCCTGAGGAGGTGCCATTCCGGGGCATTGCGCCATCTTTCCCCGGTGGCAGGGATTCGCGCCTCGGTGTGGCGGCAATCAGCGCTAGCCGATGCGCCCGGCCGGGGCACAGAAGAAAAATGCCCGCCGTACAGGCGGGCAAACCAAGGGCCTCGCAAGAGGGAAGTAATCAAGACGGGTGGTGCCCTAAGCAGGCATCCAGCCGTCCCCTCAATGCTGACCGCGCGCAGGAGTGTTCACAATCATAGAAGTTAGAAAGCCAGCGGACGGGAACCGCAGGCGACCCTGGTCTCATCACGCCCGCGCTCGCATACGCTCTTCAGGCCTTGCATGATGAAGGCGGACTGCAGTTCGATCTCATCGTCCCAGCGTTTGGCTTCGGCCACGTGGCCGTGCAGGTCAGCACAGAGTTCCGACAGTCCTGAGCGCCCGACGACCCCGAGAGTCCCCGCGATACGATGCAGCAGCCGCTCCAGGCGGCGGATGTCTCGCGCTGCCCGAATCGCCTCGAATTCGTTCAAGTCAACCATGGTCTGCGCCAGGAACGCTTCGGCGTATTCTTCGGCGACCGACGGCAGTTCAGGGAAATCGTCATCGGTTAGCTGCACTGGCGCCGCTACATCATCTGTGTGTGGCTGGTCGGCCGGGGCGGCAACAGCATCGAGCACCGAAGCCAGCGTCGCCAGCGACACCGGTTTCGTGAGATAGCCGGTAAACCCGCTTGCCAGTCCCCCGGTAACATCCTTCGGTCTCGCGCTTGCGCTTACGGCATAGACGGGTATCTCCGGCCCGCACCGCCTGATTTCACGAAGCAGGTCGAATCCGTTCATTACGGGCATGTCCACATCCGTCAGCACTGCATGCACGCCCTGCTCCGACAACACTGCCAAGGCCTCGTTGCCGTTGCCTGCTTCGATAACGCGCGCACCCAGCAGGTGAAGCTGGTCGCGCAGCAGTTTCCTGTTCAGCACATTGTCTTCCGCGACCAACACGGAAAGGCCCGCGACCGGAGCTGCAGACTGATCGTGCATGGCAACCACGACACGGTCTTCGTCGACATGCTTGGTCTCCGGAGCTTTATTGAGGACCGCCTGTGCAGCGGCATGGATACCGGCCAGGCTGTAGGCAGACACCTCCCGGCTGCCATCCGGCCGTATGGTCGGGACCAGCGGGCCCAGTTGCCTGAGCCATACGATAGTGGCGGGGTTCCGCCACCACGCTATGACCTGGGCCGGATCCAGGGACTCGGTCACAAGCAGGCAGTCGAATCTGTCCGCGTCAATGGGCTCGTCGATGCTGGACCGAAAAGATGGCTGGCATGATCCCCAGTCGAAATGGTTCAGCATTCCTTCGAGGCACTCTGGCTCACGGGACAGGACCAGCGCGCGGTGCGGCGCTAAGCGCCATTGCGCCGGGGTCTGATGCCCACCCGGCGGGCTGAGCGGCAGGCGAACCGTGACGCGCGTGCCAACGCCTAGTACGCTGTCCAGCGTGATACGTCCGTTCATCCGCTCCACCAAGCGCATGCAGATTGACAGTCCAAGCCCGGTCCCGCCGGCCTGCGCCAGACGATTGTTGCCGACCTGGGAGAATGGCTGGAAGAGCCGTTCCTTGTAGGCCTCCGGTATGCCAACGCCGGTATCGGTGATGACGATCTCAAGCTTTGCATCCACCCATTGCGCGCGCAGGACAATCTTCCCCGCCTCGGTGAATTTGAACGCGTTGCCAAGCAGGTTGTTGATGATCTGGGTCAGGCGCACCGGGTCAAGATTGAGCCGCGCCGGAATCTCCTTGCCATATACCGCGAAGAAGCTCAGCCCACGCCGGGCCGCAAGCGGCGCGTGCGAGATTGCAATGCGACCCAGCAGTTCCGTGACGACGACGGGCTCCTCCGCCAGACGCATCGCTCCCACATCGAGCTTCGAAAAATCGAGCACGTCATTGACGATCTGCAGCAACCCCTCGGCCGACACCTGCATGGCGCTTACCCGCGCCCGCTGCTCCGGCTCCAGCTTACCGAGGGCCACGAGCTCCATGTTCCCCAGCAGCGAGGAAAGCGGCGTCCGTATCTCGTGGCTCATTGACGCAAAGAACGCCACCTTGGCCTTGGCCGCAGCCTCGCTGGCGAGTCTCGCTTCGTGCAATAGCTGCTGTGCGCGTGCCGCTTCGGCATATGTGCCGGTCAGGAAGCGATAGTTCCAGTATCGATACATCGCAAACAGCAAGGCGAGAAGCGCGGCCGTCATCAGGCCGGCAACAAGCAGTTCCTCCCGCATTTCCCGGAACTGCTGCCCTAGCGGCAGTGCGAAGACCAGGTGGCCGAAATCCGCAACCAGCGGCGGGCGTCGCAGGGCCCATCCATAGTCCTGGACCCAGTGAAACAGCCCCTCCGGAAGTCCCTCCAGCCTGGCGTCCAGGCGCCGTGCGTTGGCCCCTGCACCTGAAGCAACCAGTGGCGTGTCCAGGCGATCGACGACAATTGGCTCCGGGATCGACAAGTTCGGCCAGGCTGGCCGAAGCAAGTCTTGCAGCGGGATCCGCGTCAACACGATGGCGTAGAGTGCGTCGCCTTTCGCGACCAGCGATGCGCCAACCATCTCCGGACTCCCTCCGGCCGCATTCGCCGGGATGCCCAGCCATACGACACGCTTCTCCCGCGCTGCCTGCAAGAGATCCATGTCGCGGCTCTGGAACCGTTCAAGAATCATCGTAGTGATGCTTGATGACGACAGCGGCGGAAGGGTCGCACCCACGCCGGATCCCGATGCGTCAGGCGCTTGATACCGATACGTCGCCCCGTTCGCAATCGAGATCATCTCGATCGAAGGCTTCTGGCTTGCGGCAGTCAGCGTCCGTACAGCCTGGTCGCAACTCTGCTCCAATACCGGATCGGGAGGCGCAGACGGAGACACCTGCGTGCATAGACTGCCGGCATGCGCGCGGTGCGCCTCGGGGACTTTGCCATTGCTGCGCAACTCAAGGATCAAGTTCGTCGCCGTCAGGGTGCTGCGGCGTTCGAGCACCGCATCGACGACACCTTGCTCGTACAGGCGCGCGACCTGCTCCTGGGCACGCAGGGATCCATTCAGGCGGGCAAGCATGGCTGCCGAAGCGATCGCGATGGCGACCAGCCCCAGCAGCAGGACCACCATCGAGAACACACGGCGCTCCCGCTGCAGGTTCCGCTTGACCGAGTGTTCGGAGTGTAGTGGCGATTGCTGCGAGCGCTCGCGTTCGTCCTGCATCAGGCAAGACCGTTGTCGCGTGCGTACGTGACAAGATCCGCATTACTGGTGATATTCAGCTTGCGCATTGCCGAGCGCTTCTGCGTCGCAATGGTAGCGAGCGATCGATGGAGATATCCCGCGATTTCCGTGAGCTTGCTGCCAGTCGCGAACATCCGCACAACTTCGATCTCCCGCGGGGACAGCGGGCTTGCCGTGCCGTTGACCAACGCCCCCGCACTTGACATCCTGGCCGCTATGCCCGGTGACAGGCGCTGGCCAGTGCCTGTTATTGCATCGACACAGATTTGCCTCAGGATGCCGGGCTCCTCGTTCTTCCCGACGATGGCCTCAACGCCCATCTCCTTGATGCGCGTGAGCAGTCCACCATTGGTCAACATCGTGAAAACCACGATCGGTGTATGTGGACGCGACTGCCTGAGCCGGTGGATCAGTCGAAGACCGTCATCATTGACCTGGGAACGCTCCATCGTGAAATCGGTGACGATAAGGTCAGGTTGTTGCGCTTGCAGTGCCGCAAAGAGCTCTTTTCCTGACGAGCATATTGCGGAAATCCGGACATTCGGAATCTCGCTCAGGGTAGCCTTGACTGCGAGCTGAATTACCGGGTGATCGTCGGCGATCACGACGGAGATGATGGGTGGTGGCATGCGCGTAAACTCAGACCGGCAGCACGCTTGGGTGGATCGGGGCGGCGTGACCAGCCGGCGGAACTGGCTAGGGCGCTGGATCCTACCAAAGGGCTCTCGCCCTCATTTGACAAAGCGGGACATATATTTGGCTGATCGTCCCAGGCCGGATGCTTGCATGTGGGCGCCGGGACTCGTTTGCCGATGGACTCCACCCGCGGGCCGGCACCGTCCGGACCCGCGCGGACGCAACTGGCAACGTGGCTCGGGAAGTACTATCCTCCCATGGGCTCAGGTAAGGAGGCCAAATGTCGCAAGGTTCTCGGCATTTTCGCAAAGCGAATCTCACTGTACTCTGCATGGCAGGCGTGCTCGTTTCATGTACCACACCGAGGATATCGGCGCCGCCCGAACTCCAACCCACCGACGCGCGTGGAACGATCGCGGTGCTGCACGCATCCGGTGTACAGATTTATCAGTGCAAGCGTGCCAACGACGGTCGGTTGTTATGGAGCTTTTCGGCCCCGGAAGCAACCCTGAAGGATGGCACCGGACAACTCGTCGTCAAGCACTACGCTGGGCCGACCTGGGAAGCGCCTGACGGCAGCAAGGTGACCGGCAAGGTATTGCGACAGACGCCCAATGCTCAGGAGCCGGACAGCATTCCACTCTTGCTGTTGCAGGCAACGACCACCGGCGGAGCTGGCCTGCTTGCGAGGACGCGTTACGTGCAACGGCTGAATACGTCAGGCGGACAAGCCCTCCCTCAGGCCTGCACACAGGAGGGACAGGAGAATCGCATGCCGTATCGGGCGGACTACGTCTTCCTGGAATAGCCAAGGTGACGCTGGCAGATACCGTGCCGGTTAAGTACTCCCCGCTGGCGGTGGCCTGCTGGTTGTAAGGTTTGGTGGCGCCGCGAGTCCCGAAGTATTCGCCGATGTTGCCAAATGGACCCGTGTGCAAGCTGTTTCCTGAAACGGCTAGAATGCCCCAACCTGCGGCACGACGGAGTCGAGGATCCGAATGCGGAAGATGCCGAAGTTCAATCTTTACACCTCCGAGCTATTGCCGGAAGGGTTTCGCTACGCTCCGGAGCTTAGTGAAATGGCTGCGACGGGGGATTATTACCCCGTCGGACAATGGTGGTTTATCGACGCAAGCTCCAAAGCTGGAAGGCTAGCCTACTCGGTCCGAAATCATGACGGTAGGAACCTTATCCCTTTTGCAAAAGTCGATGATGGCCGTGGCGACGTTGCATGCTTTGATGGCAACGACCACTCAGGAGATCCTGTCGTCTTGATGCTGATCCTCGACCATTCGAAAGCGAAGCTACTCATATCGCAGCTTCCAAGACTGGCTGACGGCGGAATCCCAATAGCTGTCATTTGGCTTCCCATCTAAAAAGACCGAGAAGGGTCGAAAAGCGACGACCGGCTCGCGACTGACAGAGGTCATCTACGACTTCTATCGGCTCTCCATGCCCCACATCTGCATATCAAGGGTGCCAGGTCGACGGCCTTTCAATTGGCATCGCAGGCCGTTGGCTTCCTGCCATGGCATACGAAAGTTTGTTTGCGGCATCGACGACTGTCTGCGCCAGCTCCAGCAAACGCTCTTCGCTTAGCCGCGAGGTCGGTCCCGAAATGCACATGGAGCCTAGCAGCCGCCAATGCAATCCGAACACCGGTGCCGACACGCTCGAGACTTCGGCCTCGCGCTCGCCGAGCGACAGATGAAATCCACGGCGGCGGATCATTTCATAAAGCTCGCCCGGCTCACCTGAGAACGCCAGGATGACGCGGCCTGGCGAACCGCTGTCCAGCGGCAGGGCCGCCCCGATCCTGACGTGATGCCGGATGGCCTGCGGTCCTTCGACCCGGACGAGGCAGGTTCGCTGCTGTCCCTCCCGGACGTAGAACGAAGCGCTTTCGCCGGTCTTGATCGTCAGCTCCCGCAGCACCGGCTCCACCACTTCCTGAACGTTGAAGGTGGCCTGGTAGCACGCGCCCAGCCACCCTGCTGCGCGGCCGAGCCGCCAACTGCCGTCTTCCTTCTGCACCAGGTAGTTGTCCGCCGCCAGCGTGCGCGCCAGCCGCAGCACGGTGGTCTTGTGGATGCCGGTCCGCCGGCTCAATTCGGCAAGTGAGAGCTGCGGGTCGTTCACCCCGAACGCCTCAAGAACGCGCAGGGCGCGAGTGACCGCTATTACGGCGCCCGTGCTTTCGTCGCCTGTAGACGCGACCTTTGGATCACTCTTCGGATTCATGGCACGAAACGAGGTGCACTCTGTGAAACGGCATTGTATGCCGTGAAACGGTCGACCACAATCCAATCACAACGAAATCAGATTTTGGAGACAAGTCATGAAGGCAATTTCCCGTCGCGGCATGTTGGTACTTGCCGCGGGCCTGGTGGTGGCATCTGCCGCAACGCATGCCGCGCCGCAGTACCCCACCAAGCCCATCCGAGTCATCGTCCCTTTTCCCGCCGGCGGGGGCACTGACATCATCGCGCGAGAAGTGACCAATACGGTGGCCAAGTCGACCGGCTGGGTGTTTGTGGTGGAGAACAAGCCAGGGTCCGGTGGCAACCTCGGGGTGGACGCGGCAGCCAAGGCGCCGGCCGACGGCTACACCATCGTCATGGGGCAGACCAGCAACCTTGCCATCAACCCCTCGCTGTACGAACGGTTGCCGTATGACCCATTGAAGGATCTGGCGCCCATCAGCCTGGTCGCCTCCGCACCGCTCGTCCTGGTGACGCACGTCAACTCGCCCTACAAGACGATGAAGGACGCGATTCAGGCTGCCCAGGCAAAGCCCGGAGCGATCAATTTCGCATCGCCGGGCAACGGCACGGTGGCGCACCTTGGCGGCGAGCTGCTTCAGAGTACCGCGAAGGTGAAGTTCACCCATGTCCCGTACAAGGGCGCAGCGCAGGCGGTCAACGACCTGATGGGCGGCCAGGTCGATCTCTACATGGCATCCGTGCCAACGTTGCTCGGGCATATCAAGAACAACAGGCTGCGGCCGCTCGCGGTGACGTCCCCGAAGCGTTTGCCAGACCTGCCTCAGGTGCCGACAGTCGCCGAGCTGGGCTATCCCGGCTTTGATACCGCGACCTGGTTCGGCTTCGTCGCGCCTGCCGCGACACCGAAGGACATCGTGGTGCGCCTCAATACCGAGTTCAACAAGGCGCTCAAATCCCCGGAGCTCGCCAAGAAGCTGAATGAACAAGGTGCATCGGTGCTGGCTGGCACGCCTGAGGCGTTCAGTGCGCTGATCAAGCAGGACATCGGACGCTGGGCATCGGTCATCAAGACCTCCGGCACGAAGCTGGATTGACGCCCTTATCTACCTATCCATTTCATATTGCTGGAGTCCATCATGACATTGCCCAACATCATCAAATCGTTTGAGCGCGTGCCCGCCGAGATCGTGGCGCGGGCTGCCAGGTTCCAACCGGCGATCCTCTCCGATGTCGGCGGACGCCGCGGTGCGTTGCATGGCCGGATCAGGGCCTTGCGCCCGACCATGAAAGTCGCCGGGCCCGCCTTCACTGTCGAGGTTCGCCCCGGTGATAATCTGATGATCCATGCGGCACTGGCGCTGGCGCAGCCTGGCGATGTTCTGGTCGTCGACGGCAAAGGGGACCAGACCTCTGCGCTGATGGGAACGATCATGATGCATGCCGCCCGCCAGCGCGGCCTTGCTGGTGTCGTCATCGACGGCGCGGTCCGCGACAGCCTCGAGCTGGACGAAATGCAGTTCCCGGTCTTTTCGGTGGGCACGAACCCTAACGGCCCCACCAAGGAAGTTGGCGGGCGCATTGGACACCCCATTTCCGTTGGTGGCGTCACGGTGAACCCTGGCGACTACATCTGCGGCGATGCCGATGGCCTGGTCGTGGTGGAGCGCGAGAAGATCGAAGCCTTGCTCGATGCCGCGGCGAAGAAGGAAGAGGCGGAAGCCAAGCGCATTGCCCAGATCAGGGAAGGCAATACCACCGCGCCCTGGCTGCTGGCATCGCTGGTGACGGCGGGCGTCCTGAAGCAGGGAGAAGCACTGTGACGAACAAGCAAGTCATTATCGTCACGGGTGCCGACCTCGCGCCGGAAGCCCTCGCGCTGCTGGGTGACTATGAGATCGTATTCGCGGGGAAA
This sequence comes from Cupriavidus sp. SK-4, assembly GCF_000611125.1. Classification (NCBI taxonomy): domain Bacteria; kingdom Pseudomonadati; phylum Pseudomonadota; class Betaproteobacteria; order Burkholderiales; family Burkholderiaceae; genus Cupriavidus; species Cupriavidus sp. SK-4. Next base: position 25,523 of record NZ_JFJW01000085.1, on the reverse strand, counting down.
ACGCCCCAGACCGCCGATATTGCAGCCCTGGCAAAGGAGCACAACCCGGTCGCCATTATCGTGCGCTACGGCAGCTTAACCGCTGAAGTCATGGACGCAGCACCAGCCTTGAAAGTGATTTCGAAACACGGCACTGGAACTGACACCATCGATAAAGCCGCTGCGCAGGCGCGCGGCATCAAGGTGGCCGCCGCGGCCGGGGCCAATGCCGCCGCCGTGGCTGAACATGCCTGGGCGCTGATCCTTGCGTGCGCCAAAGCTGTTCCACATCTCAACGATCGCATGCGCCAGGGTCATTGGGACAAAGCAACTTACAAGGCCGTCGAACTGAACGGTTGCACGCTCGGTATTGTGGGGCTCGGAGAGATCGGCCGCCGCGCCGCCGTGATTGGTGTGGCGATGGGCATGCATGTCACCGCTTTCGATCCTTATGCGACGACAGTCCCGGAAGGCGTAACGCTTGTCGACCTGCCTCGGCTGTTCAGGGAATCGGACGTGGTGTCGCTGCACTGCCCGTTGACGGAAGAGAACCGTGGCATGTTGAACCGTGAAACACTGGCGACGTTCAAGGACGGCGCGATCCTCGTCAATACGGCGCGAGGCGGACTCATCGACGAGCCTGCACTGGCCGAAGCCCTGCAGAGCGGCAAACTGTATGCCGCTGGCCTGGACAGCTTTGCCGTGGAACCGATGCCCGTGCCGCATCCGTTCCGCGACCTTCCCAACCTCATCCTGTCGCCGCACATCGGCGGCGTCAGCAACGCGGCGTACGTGAACATGGGCGTTGGGGCGGCGAAGAACGTCCTGGCTGTGCTGCAAGGCGTGGCTACGCCGGCCTGACCGACGCACGGCTGCATCATCAACTAGAACAGAAGTGTCGCGGGAGGAGCCGACGGACAGTCAGGTCTCCCCCGCAGCACAAGGAGACAAAGGTGTTTTATCGAACCATTGGCTGCCTGGTGGCAGCAACGACGCTGCTTGTCAGCCTGTCCGCCGTGGCGGCGTACCCGGACAAACCGGTCCGCATCATCGTGCCGAATCCTCCCGGCGGCGCCGTCGACGTCGTGACGCGCAAGGTTGCACAGAAGCTAACCGTGCAGACGGGGCAGAGCTTCGTCGTGGAGAACAAGCCGGGCGCATCCGGCACGATCGGCACGTCCCAGGTCGTGAACGCACCCGCTGATGGCTACACGCTTCTGGCGAACGACAACTCCTATACCACCCTCCCCTATGTCTTCAAGAAGCTGAACTGGGACCATCAGACAGCTCTGGTCCCTATCGCGCCGTTCGCATTTTCGCCGGTGGTGCTTGGCGTCAAGGCCGATTCGCGCTTCAAGGACCTGGCTTCCCTCGTCAGCTATGCCAAGGCGCATCCCGGAGAGGTGACGTTTGGCACCGGCGGCCCCGGTAGTTCGCCGCATTTTTCTGCCGAGGCGTTCCAACAGGCCGCAGGTATCAAGCTGATGCATGTGCCGTACAAGGGGGCTGGTGAGGCCATGGTCGGGCTGCTGTCCGGTAGCGTGGATCTGCTGGTCGTGTCGACCCCGACCGCGCTGGCGCCGGTCAAGGGTAATCAGATGCGTCTGCTGGGCATCAGTGGCAAGACCAGGGTGGATGTGTTCCCGAGCGTCCCTACGTTCGCTGAAGCTGGTGTACCCAGCTTCAGCCTGTTCAACTGGTCAGGCCTTGCCGCGCCAAAGGGCACGCCGAACGATGTCATTGCGCGCCTGCAAACGGAAATCCAGAAGGCGCTCCAGGGGCCCGACATGAAGGCGTTCCTTGCGCAGATGGGGTCGCAGCCGGGCAACCTGGACAGCCCCGCGTTCGCGCAGCTGATCCAGCGCGAAACCGCGCAATGGGCAACGGTTGCGCAAAAGGCGCATATTGAGAAGCAATAACCAGGAGCGGCAATGTTCCTACTTCAGCAACCGGCCGTACGCGATGCACAGGTGCTCACCCGGCTTCCGGAGTCGTTCCGTCGGCACGACCCCGACAACGCGTGGGCGCATGCCAATCGCGGCGGGACGACGATCGACTCATTCCTGGAGGGGCCGGTCTGGGCCGATGGCCATCTCTGGGTAACGGATATCCCCTACGGCCGCATTTTCCGTGTTTCGATGCAGGGCGACTGGGAGCTTGTTGCCGAGTATGACGGTGAACCGAATGGCATGAAGCGCCTGGCCAGCGGTGACTTCCTGATCACCGACTATCGCAACGGCCTGGTGTGTCTGGATGCAAAGTCGGGAACCGTAACCCCGTTTCTTGAGCGCAGGAATTCGGAACGCTTCCGAGGCGTCAACGACCTGACCTTCGATTCGCAGGGCAATCTCTACTTCACCGACCAGGGCCAGACTGGCTTGCACGATCCGACGGGACGCGTCTATCGGCTGACCCCAGACGGCAAGCTGGACGTCCTGCTGGACAACGCACCGAGCCCGAACGGTGTCGTCCCCTCGCCTGACGAGAAGGTGCTGTTCGTCGCGATGACCCGCGGCAACAGCGTATGGCGCGTGCCGTTGCAGGCCGACGGTTCGGTCAGCAAGGTCGGGCAGTTCTTTACCTCTTACGGCCCGAGCGGTCCCGACGGTCTGGCAATGAGATCGGATGGCCATCTGCTGGTGGCGAATCCTGGTCTTGGTTATGTCTGGGTGCTTAACCATCGCGCCGAGCCTGTGGAGGTGATTCGTAGCCCCGGTGGCACATCGCTGACCAATCTGTGCTTTGGCGGCACCGAGGGCACCACGCTACTTATGACCGAGTCGACCACCGGGACGATCCTGTGCGCCGACATGTCGGTGGGCGGTGCACCGGTGCACGGAGGACGGCTGGCGTGAACGGAGTATCGGGCGTTCTCGCCATGCCGGACACATGCCTGCGCCAGAGCGCCGCGGCCGAGCAGCAAGAACGCGGCCTCACCCACGCCGCGTGCCGCGGGACTATCGCGCCTCGATCGATTCGCGCTCGAACTCGCGGATCACCGGGTTGCCAAGGATGGCATCCCTTCCCGCCTCGATCAGGTGATCGACGTCCCTCTCGGGCAGACGAAGTCTGGTCGGCAGATCGTTCAGGCTTGCAGCACGCTCCTTGTCGAGGGCATCAAACGAGATCCGCGTGACGAAGAATTCGACTTCATTGCACCGCCAGCCTGGGCGGCGTGCAGCGATCTCCTGCTGCCGGGAATGCGGCATCCCGCACCGATACGCCACGAGGTCGTCGCGCCACCGCTGCATCATGGGAACGAAGGCGTCATAGGTCATTCGAACGTTGGTCGCCATTCCCGCGTCGATGGCCGCGTTTGCGACTTCGATTCCGGATGGACCATGCTGGCTTTGGTTCCAATCGCCGCGCGGGCCCTGACCGGCGTCAACAACGACGAAGAGTAGCCGCCGCACATTGATCGCGTCGTTCTCGCTCATGGGGCCGTAAGCCGTGCCCAGCAGCAGGCGCGATTGCAAAATGGTGGCCAAGCCGTAGTTGTCGGTCACCCCGCCGTCGACCAGCTTGATGTACTTTCCCTTCGAAATGTCCCGGTGACCGCGCACGGCGCTTGCCAACGCGCCAAGCAGCAGCGATTGCCCAGGCCTCTGGGCGTGGTCAAGGTTCGGCAGCGGTGCACTACAAGCCTCGGGATATTTTTGAAGGACGATCGGTGTGAAGAAGAGCGGGACCGCCATGGATGCGGCGACGGCCTCGGCAACGGGAAAGCTCGCGAGATCACTGCATAGCGCATCGAATGCCAGCTGGCTGAACGGGAACGCGACCCGGTAGTAGATGTTCGTGGCGTTGATCCAAACGAGTGGCTTGCCGCGGCGGAACATGTCGGCGAACGTCGCGCCCTTGAACACGTCTTCGTCGAGCCATGTCCGGAGATCTTCCCGATCGTTGAGGCCCCCCGCGAACAGGCGCGCAAGGTTGACCGGATTCAGGAGACTGAAGCGAAGTCCCGCCTCTCCGTCCTTCAAGAGCACTGATCGAAAGGTCGCCAGGCTGGCCTTGCCGTGCAGACCGTAGTATGCAGCGGTGATGGAGCCACCGGACACGCTGCTGATGAATGAGAGGTCGTCGAGCAGGGATGCGCCCCCAGGACCTCTCATGGCGTCGAGCCCCTGCAGCGCGCCGAAGGCGAAGGCTGCGGCCCGCGTGCCACCGCCAGAGAACGACATGGCGACGGTTGTATGGCCGGCGACGTCGGTGGGTTCGCGCATGGCCGCGGATGCGCTGCCAGCCGCGGCCTGAGGCAGATTGCGCGGAGCATTGTGAAGCGACCCGCAGGCACTGAGTCCCGCAAGCAGAAGCAGCATCAGAGTGCGGCAGGCCCTGCCGCAGGCGTGCCGCTGCTCCCCCATTCGCCAAGGCAGGCTGCTCTTGCGGCGAAGAGCATGGTCATGTCGAAACTTCCACATTGGACTAGGTCAGGAACGTGCTTGGCGTGGTGGCGGCCCGCAGGAAGGGAAGGTCCAGTTTCGTTGCCGCCAGGATCCGGTGTGTCCGGGTCCGTCGGAATATTACGGCATTGCCATGGGGGCCGCACGACCCGCGGATGGCGCCTGAGCAGCTTCGGCAGAAAGTTGGAGGGAGGATGAAGATCCAGGAATCAAACCGCCCACCGGCGCCAGGGCCTCAACAATCATCAAATTTTTTGAATAATAATAACAACCCTGATTGGCTGCTCGCGCACTTTCCTTCGCTATAGTTCTTCACATGTACGGCACGACAACGCAACAGAGCGAACAAGGCGCCGCCATAAAGAACTCAAAATCATTGAATAAATTTCATCGGAGAGAGCACCATGTCGAACGCCAAGCTGGAAGTCCTGACCCCGCGCAACAGCCAACTGATCATCATCGACCACCAGCCGCAGATGGCCTTCGGCGTCCAGTCGATGGACCGTCAGACCATGAAGAACAACGTCGTGGGCCTGGCCAAGGCGGCGAAGATCTTCGACGTGCCGACCACCATCACCACCGTCGAAAGCGAATCGTTCTCCGGCTATACCTACCCGGAACTGCTCGACGTCTTCCCCGGCAAGCAAACGCTCGAACGCACCTCGATGAACTCCTGGGACGACCAGAAGGTGCGCGACGCGCTGGCCGCCAATGGCCGCAAGAAGATCATCGTGGCCGGCCTGTGGACCGAGGTCTGCAACACTACCTTCGCGTTGTGCGCGATGCTTGAGGGCGACTACGAGATCTATATGGTGGCCGACGCATCGGGCGGCACGACCAAGGAAGCCCATGACTACGCCATGCAGCGCATGGTCCAGGCCGGCGTGGTGCCCGTGACCTGGCAACAGGTCATGCTGGAATGGCAACGCGACTGGAAGAACCGCGAGACGTACAACGAGGTGATGGCCGTGGCCAAGGAACACTCGGGCGCCTATGGCATGGGGGTCGACTATGCCTATACGATGGTCCACAAGGCCGCGCAACGCACGGCAACCACGCACGAATCGCTGGCTCCCGTGCACGCGCCGGTCGTCGAGCGCTGATGCATGTCCGCCACCAGTCATCCCTCGGAGCGCACAAGATGATTCCACGTCGAAGCGTAGCCAACGGCGCCCTCCTGCTGGGATGCTGGCTGGCCGTCAGCACGTCCAGCGTAACGGCGGCAGCGATCGTCGCCAACGCGCTGATCGCATGATCGCCCCCTCCGCCGAGCCCGGGACACGGAGCATGCCATGCTCCGTTGCCACATCAAGGAAGCGTTCGGACCGACCCTGCGTGTACTCGGGCTCCAAATTTCCAGCAACTCTGGTGGACTAGACGCTGGCACGTAAGGCAGCATCGAGCTTGTACAGACCAAGTTCCGAAATCCCATGACAAGAATTCGAAGCATCGCATTGGCTGCGTTACTGAGCATTTCACCCCTTTCCCATGCCGATCCCAGCATTCAGGTCGGGTTCTCCCCCCGGAAGGCTCGGCGCGAAAACTTGTCCTGGAGACTATCGGCAGCGCCAGGCACACCATACAAATGCTCGCCTACTCGCTCCAGGCTCCCGACATCACGCAGGCACTGGTCGATGCCAAGAATCGCGGCGTAGCAGTGCGCGTGGTGATAGACAAGAAACGCAACTTGGGCCGTGCGAGCAAGGCAGCCATGGACTTCGTGACCCGCAACGGTGTGGAACTGCGGACCAACGACCATTTCCACATCCATCACGACAAGACGATTATCGTCGACGGCAACACGGTCGAAACGGGCTCCTTCAATTTCGCGCCGTCCGCCGAGACCGCCAACTCCGAGAATGTGGTCGTCATTCGAGACATGCCGGAAGTTTCACGCCAGTACATCGAGCATTGGCAATCACGCTGGGATCTCGGGAAGGCATATCCCACACCCTGACTGGCGCCAGCTTGCGGGATCGCCGCGACAATCGGGCTCTTCTCGGCCAGAAGCAGTCAATCACGTAGCCCCCCTCGCGCCCCGATATCAGTCGGTCCAGCGGGCTGCATACCGCCAAGCCGCCCATCCGCATCACGGCAGCTTTGTGACAAAGTGAATTTCCGCTATGGGTCGGTCAGAGACAGCCGCGCCGGCCAGGAGCCGTCAATCACCGCCATGTTCGCTGGCCCCGCGGCCGGAACGCCCTGACCGCCAGGGGCTGCCTCGCTTTGTGGCGGTGGGCGCCGCAAAGCGCAAGCGGCTCTTCAAGCGCGCGGCCAGAAAGAGACAGCCCTGCACGTCCGGTCGGCTATCATGCGAATCCTCTCCGAAGTAGCTCCCTATGATTTCCGTCCGTAATGTCACGCTGCGTCGCGGCGTCAATGTCGTACTCGACCGCGCGTCCGTCACCTTCAACCCCGGCGAAAAGATTGGTCTTGTCGGCCGCAATGGCGCCGGCAAGTCATCCTTCTTCGGCCTTCTCAACGGCACCCTGCACGAAGACAGCGGCGAGTTCTCGATTCCCGCTGCATGGAAGATGGGCCAGGTCGCGCAGGAGATGCCGGAGACCGAGCAGAGCGCGACCGACTTCGTAGTCGAGGGGGATACCGTGCTGTTGGCCGCGCAGGCCGAAGTAGCCGCCGCCGAGGTCAGCGACGACGGCATGCGCATGGCGCACGCCTACATGGCCCTGCACGACGCCGGTGCACACGATGCCCCAGCACGTGCCCAGGCGCTGATCCTCGGCCTTGGCTTCAGTGCTGCGCAGCTTAGCCAGCCGGTCAACAGTTTCTCAGGCGGCTGGCGCATGCGACTGCAACTGGCGCGCGCGCTCATGTGCCCGTCCGACCTGCTGCTGCTCGACGAGCCGACCAATCACCTCGACCTCGACGCGCTGGTCTGGCTGGAAGCCTGGCTCAAGCGCTATCAAGGAACCCTGGTAGTGATCAGCCACGACCGCGAATTCCTCGACGCGGTGACGCAGGTGACGGTGCACGTCGACAACGCCAAGCTCGTGCGTTATGGCGGCAACTACAGCAAGTTCGAAGACATGCGCGCTGAGCAGCTCGTATTGCAGCAGGCCGCGATGGCCAAGCAGGCGGACAAGATCGCCCACCTGCAGAAGTTCATCGACCGGTTCAAGGCCAAGGCCTCGAAGGCGAAGCAGGCGCAGAGCCGGGTCAAGGCGCTCGAACGCATGGAGAAGATCGCACCGGTACTTGCCGACGCGGAGTTCAACTTCGAGTTCAAGGAGCCGCTCAACGTCCCGAACCCGCTGTTGTCGATGCTGGACACGAGCTTCGGCTACCCGGCGCCGACCGGCGCACTGCCGGGCACGCCGCCCACGGTCATCGTGCGGGGCATCAACCGTTCCGTGCTGGCCGGGCAGCGCATCGGCATTCTCGGTGCCAACGGCCAAGGCAAGTCCACGCTGGTGAAGACGGTGGCGCACGCGCTGGCGCCGATTGCCGGCGAAATCAGCGAAGGCAAAGGGCTGAATATCGGCTACTTCGCACAGCAGGAACTCGACGTGCTGCGCCCGCTCGACACGCCGATGGAACACATGATCCGCCTTGCCAAGGACACGCCGGCGCATATGCGCGCCCCCGGCCAGAGTGGAACCGAACAATCCCTTCGCACCTTCCTCGGCACCTTCAACTTCAGTGGCGACATGGTCCATCAGGCGGTTAGCACGATGAGCGGCGGCGAGAAGGCGCGGTTCGTGTTGTGCATGATCGTGTGGCAGCGTCCCAACCTGCTGCTGCTCGACGAGCCTACCAACCACCTCGACCTGGCCACCCGCGAAGCGCTAGGCATGGCGCTCAACGAATTCGAAGGCACAGTGATGCTGGTCAGTCACGACCGGGCCCTGCTGCGCGCCGTATGCGATGAGTTCTGGCTGGTCACCAAGGGCGGCGTCGAGCCCTTCGACGGCGATCTGGACGATTACCAGCAGTTCCTGCGCGACGAAGCCCGTCGCCTGCGCGAGCAGCCTGCCGCAGAGTAGAAGGTCATCGCCTGAAATGGTGGGACCCAGGCGTGAGCTTTACAGGATTCAGCGCGAAGGTCGCCATTGAGCACCTCGTTACTGATACGGCGAGTTCCGAAATCCCGTCGCAGTGGTTCTCCTTTTCAGAACCCTGCACATGCCTATTAATGGGAAGCTGCTCGCCGTCGAAGCAGTGACTGGAAAAGTCGGTCAGTTGCCGGGACCATCGCCAGCCCGGGGAAAAAGCGGCCACGCCATCGCCGCGCAGGCCCCCGCCAGGAGCCAGACGCCGGCCCAGCCGCCGCGATCGAGCAGTAGCGGAATCGCCGCAGGGGCAGCGAAGTACGCGGCGAAGACCAGCGTATTGGCCAGTCCGAGGGCCGTACCCGCCCGCTCCGCGCCCGCCTGCGTCGCCAGTTCGGTGTAGGCAACCCCATGCCAGGCCGAAACCGCGATGCCAGCCAGCACGACCGCGACCATGGTCAGCGTCGCCGGAACACCCTGCCCGACCGCCGCGCAGAGGGCCAGCGGCACGAACATCAGCGCGGCGATCAGCGTGCATTGGCGCAGCCATGCACGGCGGTTGCCACGCCGATCGGTACGGCGGCCGCTCCAGATCCGCATCGCCATCGCGCCGAGCTGCACAGCGCAAAGGGTGGCGGCGATGCCCGACACACCCACATGGGCCGCATCGTGCAGGAACACCGAGGCGAAGCTCAAGACCGCGACCTGGGGCGCGCACAGGATACCGATGGCCACCGCAATGCGCCAGACCCGCAGGCTGCGCAACGGGCTGGCATTGTCGTGCGCATGGCGCCGTGCCGACGCGGGGGCATCGAGATGCGCGGGTTCGTGCAGCCATCGCCAGGTCAGCCAGGCAGAGGCAAGGCAGAACGCGGCCAGGACTGCGTACACCCAGCGAAAGCCCATGGCAAAGGCCAGCCACGGCAACACGAGCGCCCCTAGCCCGCCGCCGAGGGGCACCGCGGTCTGGCGGATACTCATCGCCAGGCCGCGCTCGCCGTCGGCGAACCATCGCATCACCGCCCGCCCGCTGGCCCCGTTGACGCTGCCGCCCGCCAGTCCCAGCAGCGCCATGCAGGCCATCGCCACCGGCAACGGCGGCACGCGATCCGGCCTTGGGGCCAGAAACAGTGCCATCACCGCCAGTATGAGAGCGGTGGCGCCGAGCCCGTACAGCAGGACGCGACGGTCGCCCCACCGGTCGGCCGCTGCGCCCCACGGCAGTTCGGACAACGCGGCGCCGATGCCCAACGCACCAAGCAGCAGGCCAAGCCCCCCGTTGTCGATCTGATAGGCGCTGCGCAGCCACACCGCGGTGGCGGGCAACCCGTTGGCGGCAGCGATGAAGCTGGCGTTCGCGGCAACGCCGACGCCCAACACTTTCCAGCGATGCGAAGCAGCGGAAGCCGCGAGGGAATTGCCACCAGGGCGGGCAAAACAGACGGACTCGGCCACGACGGCCCTCCGATAAGGCTGTTGACAGGGCGTCAGTATTGCAACCAATATTCGTCTTGAAAATCAGAAAGTTTGGGACCAATTGTTTCGTTTTTCCGCACGATTGCCATGACGTCGAATCTTGATATTGCCGCGCTGCGCAGCTTGATCGCCGGCATCGACCTGGGCAGCTTCGCGCGCGCTGCGGAGCAGGTCGGGCGCTCCACTTCGGCCGTCAGTGCGCAGATTCACAAGCTCGAGGACATGGCAGGCACGCCGCTGTTTCGCAAGGCCGGCCGGACCCTGGAACTTACCGAGACGGGGAGTCTGCTGCTTGGCTACGCGCGCAGAATCGTTGCCCTGAACGACGAAGCTGCCGCGGCCGTGAAAGGGGTGGACCTGTCCGGCGGCGTGCGATTGGGACTGCAGGAAGAGTTCGGCGAGGCAATGCTGCCGGAGGTGTTGGGACGGTTTGCGCGAGCGCATCCGAAGGTCCGGGTCGAAGCCATGGTGGCGCGCAATCACGATTTGTTCGCCCGCATCCAGGCGCGGACGCTGGATCTCGCGCTGGTCTGGGGCGGCGCGGATGGCGCTCGGACGGCAAGAGAGCCCGGCGCCGATATCGCCGTGGTCGGCGAACCGCCGATGTGCTGGGTCGGACCGGCTGCGCTGCCGTGGCACATCGAGCCCGGCCAGCCGATACCGCTGGCGGCGTTCGACCGGCCCTGCCATTTCCACGATGCCGCCACGGCGGCATTGGACCGCGCCGGAATCCCCTGGCGCGTCTCGTTCACCAGCCCCAACCTTGGTGGCGGCCTGTGGGCCGCCGCGGCAGCCGGGCTTGGGGTGGTGGTCCGCACGCCCTACGGCTTGCCGGCATCGCTGCGGCAACTTGGGGCTGCCGAAGGATTGCCGCCGCTCGGCAAGATGCCCCTGATGCTGCTGCGCGCGCCGGGACCCGCGTCCGAGGTATCGCAGCGCCTGGCTGACATCATGCTTGAGGCGTTGCGTCCGGTGTGATGGCGGCGGTGGGATGGCTGGTCACGCCCTACCGGATCGGCGGTGAACCATCGAATTCCGGCCGTTCACGTAACAGGATGCGGAAGACCGGTATGGGGTCGCAAGCAAGCGGGCCCCGCCAGCGGCGCGGCGCTTGATGTTTGGCGTTGCAGCAAGGCCTGTCCGACATATAGTGAAATCCTGGCCCGTGTTTATGACTGCACGTTCCCCCCGCGGTGACACCTGTTGCCATGGAGAGGCACATCGACCCCGGCAGCATGCCCATCGCCGTGAGCAACACAGCGCGGATGTCATTGCCAGCCGAATCGTGTGCGCGTTCCTACGGGAGTCTTCATGCTGTACCAGCTCGTCGAGTATCAGCGCGCGCTGCTCGCGCCATTCACCGCATGGGCGGCGAGCGCAGCAAATGCGTTCATCGATCCGGCCAGCCCCTTCGCATATCTCCCGGGCGCATCGGGCTTTGCTGCTGGCTATGAGATGCTCTACCGGCTCGGCAGGACCTGCGAGAAGCCGTCGTTTGGCATCATCACCGCCATCCGGCGCGACGGCCACGTCATCGCGGTGGCTGAGCAGGTCATCGTGGAAGGGCCGTTTTGCCGGCTGCTGCGCTTCGCACCCGACATGGGCGCGCTTGACCCTTGCACCGCACCGACGCCGCCGGTGCTGGTCTGTGCGCCGCTGGCGGGCCATCATGCCGTCATGCTGCGTGAAGTCGTGCAGGCCTTGCTGCCCGAGCATGTCGTGTATGTGACGGATTGGAACGATGCGCGTCGCGTGCCGGTGGCCGAAGGACCGTTCCACCTCGATGACCAGGTGGCCCACCTGCAGGCCTTTATCCGTCGGATCGGGGCGGAACCGCTACATGTGCTGGCCATCTGTCAGGCCACCGTGCCAGCGCTGGCTGCGGTTTCCCTGTTGGCGAGCGCGGGTGAGCCGACGCCCAGGAGCCTCATCCTGGTGGGCGGCCCGGTCGATGCACGCCGCAGCCCGACTGCACTCGGACGTCTGGCCGCGCGCCACTCTCTCGCGTGGTTTCAGCGTAACCTGATCTATGCGGTACCGCAGCCCTACCCGGGTGCCGGACGCAAGGTGTGCCCAAGCTTTCTGCAACTTGCCGGCTTGGCGGCGGCACAGTCAGAACGTCTGGGGGAGACTTATTGGGACTATTGCCTGGATCTCGTTCGCTGCGACCCCGTGCGTGCCAAGGAGCACCGGCGTGCCTGCGATGCCTACCACGCGGTGCTCGACATGGCGGCCGAGTTTTACCTGGACACCATCCAGCTCGTGTTCCAGGAATTTCAGTTGGCGCGCGGCAGCTGGCAGGTGCGGGGCGAGGCAGTGCGGCCACAGGACATCCGTACCACCGCACTGCTGACCATCGAGGGCGAACAGGATGAGATTTCCGGCCGGGGCCAGACGCAGGCCGCGCACGATCTGTGCCGAGGCATCGCCGCATGCGACAAGCGGCACCTCACGGCCCGCCAGTGCGGCCACTATGATCTGTTCTGCGGGCCTCGCTGGTGCACCGACGTCTACCCCCGCATCCGCGACCTGACCGGGCACGATACTTAGCATCGCCTGCCCGCGGGCAGGCGCAAGCGATCACCCAGTCAAGGGTTGTGCAATCCCTATTGGGGAACAAGAACTCGCGGTGGCCAGCTCAGGGCTGGCTCTCGGGCGCCGACGCAGGATGGCCACGCGTTGCCGCGGCGGAAGCGCCTTGGCCGCCGGCACGCCCCTTACTGCGGTCAACCTTGCCGTGCGCGTCGCTCTTGTCTTTCTTGGCACTCTCGCCGGAAGCTCCGCTGGCGGCCTGCACAGTTGGCTCCGCGCGCCTGCCAGTGTCAGTCCCCGGTGTTGGAGGCGAACCGTAGCGACCGCCCTGCGCCCACGCCGCAACGGCCGTTAGCGAAAGGGCGGCGAGGAAAGCTAGCTTTTTCATTGCTGTCTCCTTTCCTGTGGGATCGCCTTTCACGGTAGACGCTCGCGCTGTAAACACAAGCCTGCGAACCCAATAGCGCTCAAGTAGCTGCAAACTCTGCTCCGCGCCGGCGTGCGATGAGGGTGCACGCCAGTTCAAGAATGACGCTAACCCTCCGGCGCCGACGAAACATCGTGCGTGATCTGCCCCGCGCCCAGCTTGTTCACGCGTCATCGCGCAGTCGGTAGTGGTACCGGTGATCGCTGATGCCGACACAGACTATGGCAACGAACTGAACGTCACGCGTCGGCGCGTACTTCGATCGTGAAGAAGTGATCGAGTGCCTGTACGGGACCGGCCGGCCCATCGACCGAGCCGCCGGGCGCGAAGCCGACCAGCCGCTGCAGGTCCCTACTTGCCGCCGACGCCGACCTTGCCGCGCCCGACCTTTCGATGCGGCACACTGGGGCGTAGCCTCTTCCTGGAGCCAGCCGTCAGCGTGACGTGCTCCGCAGGGTAGCGGGGGGTCCTGTGCGGCGCGGCCTGATGGGCGGAATGGCCCGGATCGATGCGCTTGATAGCTGACATGACTGACACCTCCTCAGAGGATTCTAGTCCGAAACGGCACGGCGCTTATGCCGCCCGTCGCTAGCAGCCCCATGGGCGCTGATCTTGGGGCGCTCACCAGTGAGGGCCCATGACCGCAACATGCAGACAGGCGCGGCAAATGTCTCCATCAATGCAATCGAGGACGCGATCAACGCGTGGCGGCGCCGCGCACAGCCGCCGGCCGACGTGTGGCCAACGGCACTACCCCGCCCGCAGCGCCCACAGGGCCTCCAGTACGTATTCCGTGGCGCGTTCTACCCGCTCCCCGCTGTGCGCCAACCCCAGTCGCCGCCACAACGCCGGCCGCAGCGGCCGCATCACTACGCGCGCATCCGGCGCCGGCGTGGTGACCTCGTGTGGCAGCAGGGCCGCACCATAGCCGGCCGCCACCAGGCTCTTGATGGCGTCGTTGTAGTTGAGCTGAATACGCGGCGCCGGCCTGTGGCCACCGCTGGCAAACCACTCGGCGGTCAGGCGCGACAGGCGCGTGGTGCCGTCATTGAGGATCAGCGGGCGCGTTGCCAGCCAGGCCGGCGTGATGCGCGCCGGGCAGGGCCAGCTCGCTGGCAGGAAAGCCCGTACCGGATCGCGCCGCCAAGGGCGGATGGTCAGCCCCGCCACGCGCGCCTGTGGCAGTGCCACCAGACCGATCTCCAGCGTGCCGGCGGCCAGCCGCGCCAGCGTCTCCTCAGAGGTAAGCACGGCCACCTGCACATCGATGTCCGGATGCCGCTCCGCCAGCATGGCCAGCGCCTGCGGCAGCAGGTGGGCGATGGCCCCGGTCGAGGCGCCGAGGCGCACGCGGCCGGTCAACCCCTGCACCTGACGCTGCACGTCGTCCAGCGCAAGGTCGGCATCGGCCAGCAGGCGGCGGGCGCGATCGACCAGGGTCTCGCCAATGGACGACGGACGCACCTCACCGCGCCTGCGCGTCAGCAGTTGCGCACCGACACGGGCTTCCAGCTCGGCAATGTGCAGGCTGACGGTGGGCGGAGCCAGGTGCAACGCGCGCGCGGCTTCGGCGAAGGAACCCAGATCGGCGATGGCGACGAGGGTACGCAGGCGGTCCAGGCTGATCTCGCGCATGGGGCGGCACTCCGGTTAAGGGCGTATCTGCTGACGAGGATATCGTTCAGGAAACGTGAATTTCATCGTCATGAAATTCAACTTCTTCGATTCTATCCGGTGGCGCAAGATGGCGTTTCCTGTACCGGCCGCACCAACGCAGCGCTGATGCTGAACCGGCCGGGGCCGCCACTTTCACGCCACTGCCAAGGATCCATCCCATGCGCTACCCTCTTGTTTTCATCGACGGCGACCAGGGCACCACCGGCCTGCAGATCCACGAACGCCTGCGCGGACGCGACGATCTGCGCCTGCTGACACTGCCCGCCGGCCAGCGCAAGGATGCGCGCGCCCGCGCCGACGCCATCAACGGCTGCGACATCGCCATCCTGTGCCTGCCGGACTCCGCCGCACGCGAGGCGGTGACGTCCATCGTCAACCCTGCGGTGCGTGTGATCGACGCCAGTTCGGCACACCGCACGCAGCCCGGCTGGACCTATGGCTTTCCGGAGATGGCCGCCGGCCAGGCGCAGCGCATCGCGGGCGCGCTGCGCGTCAGCAATCCGGGCTGCTATCCCACCGGGGCGATCGGCCTGCTGCGCCCCTTGGTGGAGGCCGGCCTGCTGCCGCACGACTACCCCATCGCCATCCACGCGGTGTCGGGCTATTCGGGTGGCGGCCGCACCGCCGTCGATACCTACGAGGGACCGCAGGCCACCCGGGCCCTGCCCTTCCAGGTCTATGGCCTGGACCTGGCGCACAAGCACACGCCTGAAATCCAGCAGCACGCGGGCCTGGCACGGCGCCCCGCCTTCGTGCCGGCCTACGGCGCCTTCCGGCAAGGTATCGTACTGACGGTGGCGCTGGAGTTGGACCTGCTGGTATCCGGCACGGACGTCGGCAGGCTGCACGCCTGCCTGCTCGACCACTACGCCGACGCCCGCCATGTCGAGGTGATGCCGCTAGCCGAATCGGCCGCCGCCACTCACCTCGACCCGCAGGCACTGAACGGCACCAACGACCTGCGCCTGGGCGTGTTCGCCAACCGCGAGCACGGGCAGGTGCTGTTGGCAGCGGTGTTCGACAACCTCGGCAAGGGTGCTTCGGGGGCGGCAGTGCAGAACCTCGACCTCATGCTGGCCGGGGTGACGGCGGAGGTTCGCCGGGCCGCCTGAGGCTACCCAGCGTCGAAATAAGAAGCGGGCCGGCAACTTCCCCGCTTCCGGCCCGCCTGGTGCGATCGGGTCAATCAGGCGTGATTCGGCGCGTCAGTGAATCTGCATGCCACGCATGGCGTGGATGCGTTCGTGATACTTCTGCATGACCTCGTACTGGCGCAGGAGCACCGAGCGGATTTGCTCTGGCATGTCTTTCGTCAGCGCCGAGCGGTACTCGCGCCTGGCGGCCTCTTCCTCGCGCTCGCACCACTGCAGCACCGCGTCATCGTTGTGCGGCGCGATGATGTGCATCACCTCCATCCAGCCGCGATGCATGGTGCCGGCCATGGAGCCACGGTCACGCGGCACCGCGCCCAGGGAGCTGACCAGGGCCTGCAATTCGGTCACCGAATTGCGGCAGGTTTCGGCGGTGCCGGTCAGGATGCTGCGCATCTCGGCGTCGTACACTTCACGGGCGCCGGTCATGCAAGTGAGTTCGCCGTCCTTGCCGACTTCGATCAGGTGGTTCAGGGTGAAGACGAGTTGTCCTTGAGCGTTGGCCATTGAAAATCTCCTTGCCAGAATCGAGGCAAATGTGAACCTACGAGGACATCCACGCCGGGCGGGTAGAGCTGGGCTGGCTCACGTGGGATTGGCCACGATCAAGGTCTCGATTCCCGCCATTTGCGTGCACCACTGTCGAGCGCGAGTCTCGCACTGTCGCAATCTCAGTATAGAAGCGAAGCAGGGTCGGCCAGTGTTGGCTGCAACGGGTCGATCTGGGACCGCCCAGTTTCGCGGCGGACATCCGTCCGAGACCGGCCAGAAGCAGACCTTGAAGCTAGGGTTCCGATACCAGAAAGCCGACATGCCTGTTCAGTATCCAGCAAGTGCGCGCAATCGCGTCCTTTAGTGGCGGTGATCCCGGGTTCCCCCCTCCCTCGATGAGAGAAGGCATGGCGCTCGCAGAGGCAATCGTAGCGCTGTATCGTACGGTGCCCTTCTCGGTAAAACAGGACCGGGCGATCTTTTGGCCAACCCGGCCCTGCAGTGGCCGGATTAACCGGCCGGACTGGCGAGGATCACTCGGTGATAGTTAATTTCTTCAGATGGGGATCCGAGTTGATCTCGGCGTCGCTGAACGGGAACTTCACCCACTTACCCTGCGAGAACACCTGCTTGGTCTGATCCGCGTAGTTCGGCGATGCAGGGTCGATGGACAGCGAGTAAGTAAGGACGCCGCGCGCAACGGGACCGTTGTCGTCGAAAGTCACGGCCTGGACATAACTGCCGCCAGACACAATATCCGTGTAGCCATCAGCCGTGATGGTTGGTGTGACCTTGTTCATGACCCCTTCGCACTCGTCACCGCCATACAGAGGCAGACGCTCTCCATTGCGTTTCACGAACTGAACGTCTCCCAGCTTGGCATTGAGCGGCTGGTTGCGCGACTGGACAAGCTGGACACCGTCGGCCAAAGCTCTCAATAGGCTCGTCGCAACCGCCGGATCGGCGATATTCGGGTTGCGCGGCGTATTGATCGGATCGGCAGCATCGAACGGCACACTCCACAGGTTCGGCGTGCTTTGGGCCTTGCGCCAGAACTCGCGGAAAACGTGGACACCCACGCTGTCCTTGGTCATGCGCCCATTCCAGGCGCCCAGCACTGAGCAGGCCTCACGCATGTCCACTTCCGCGCCATTCGTTGCTGTGACCGTAGTGGCTGTCGAACAAAGCTGCTTGACCGAATCTAGCACCAACTCGGCACTCATCGCCCGGCTCGAGTAGAACATCGCTTCCAGGTTGTCCGGGGAGAAGCGCTTGCCGGGAAGTCCATCGGTGCCCGCCAGGCGATCTTCTAGCTGGCGGAAGACCATGCGGGTGCGCAGGGTCTGTGCCTTTGCACCGTCGCCAATGACCGGCGAAATCTCGTTGCGAAAGCTGGGATTGGAGAGCCAGGAGCTGTCGTTGCTATTGCTGAAGTAGCGCGTGCCAATGTTGACCGGCATGTCCTGCACAGGCATGAGTCCGGGGGTGACGGAGCGGCTGTCCGCTGTCCAGTCGCATGTTCCGTCCGAGCCGTCCAGCACGAACAAGCGGCTGGGCAGCAATGTCTTCGCCAGGCTCGACTTGGCGCACCGATTGATCTTTGCCGCATCCAGGTTCGGCACCGGCGAAGAGTCCGTGTACATCGCCTGGCCTGCCCGGTCGACCACGATGGTATTGGCCCCAAGGCTGGCTTGATGCGTCACCAGCGCATTGCGTACATCGGCAACGGAGCGAGCCTTCGCGAAGTCGAGGTATTGATCCAACAAGCGTCCGTTCTCAAGGCTGGTGTCGCGGATTGCGTAGCCTTTAGTAGCTGTCCACGTCAATCCCAGGCGGGGGCTGACGAGCATCGGACCGTATTGGGTGAAATACAGCGTACGAGTGTAGTTCTTGCTGGAGCCGTCTGCCTCAAGGGCGTCCACCGTTATATTGCGCTTGATAAGTGGCTTGGCCACGCCATCAACAATGTAGTTGTCGCCGCTAAGCTACAACTCGAAGAAGGCGACGCGCCGACCGGTGGAGACCGTGTGGGTCCAGGCGACATCCTTATTGAAACCCATCATGGGCGATGGAAAGAATCCTATGCTCGTGCCCATTACATCAATCTTGCCGTTGACCCGAAGGTGGAACTGGTTGAGACGGTTCACACCAGCCCAAGGCCAATGCGGATTGCCCAGCAACAATCCTTTCCCGTTTTCAGTGACTTCACTGCCCATGGCGACGCCGTTGCTGCCCACCGGTAGCTCGTCGAGGGAATGCCCGATTTCGCGCGCGGCTTGGGCCACGAGTCGCAAATTTGCCGCGCTGGCCTTGCGCTTGCGACTGGTCATCGCCAGTGGCGCGGCTGCCGGCGGCTGGGCATTTGCGACTTCGGAAATGAATGCGCCAAGCCCCCCAGTTCCCGCGCCTGTAGTCAGGTCGATATAGGCACGCTGCATATCCCTGAGCGTGATCGGCCTCAGCCAAGGCTTGCCACGGCACGCCTCGGGAATATCCGCCGGCTTGGCGTCGCGCAGCCAACGGTTGTAGCCGCGAATAAAACCGTTGACAACGGCCAAGGAATCCGCCGAGACGTTCTTTTGTGCCCGGTCCATCGCCGCATCATCAAAGACGGAGCGATAGTAGAAGTCGCTGTTCAGATTCGACACCTGGGTGCCGGTTACATTGGTAGCAGCGCCAAGATATCGTGAACGTTCGCCTGCGACAGTCATGATTTTCTCGGCGAACAAGCATACGCTTTCCTTCGCATACAGATAAGCGTAGGCGTAGCCGGCGCTTTGGTAGTCGTCGGCGATGATACGCGGCACGCCATACGAAGTCACCATAACATCCGCTCGAATTCCTGGCTTGGGCGCGCCAGCCTGATCATCGCCGCTGCCGTTTCCTCCGCAACCTGCAAGCGCTGTGGCACCTAGAATGAAACAGGCAAGCAGGCTTCTGTGCAGGCGCGTTCGTGGATTTTTTTACGATTCATTTCTGTCTTCCTCTTAATTTTTATTGGGCCTTCACGACTCCTTGATGGCAGGCGGGCTCGTGACCAAAAGTTCGATAGCTGCCTTATAAAGTTATGAATTCTCCCTTGCGTTTGTCCCCTATCGAAATGGATGGAAAGAGGAAAATGTTGGAGATGCCATATCCGAATGACTCTTCGACTATGACCGACAAGGCCGCCTTATAGCGAAGCTTGTCGACGGGCGCGGTCTTTGACGCATTCGGCTTCGCCGCGAATCCGCATCTGGCCTCCGAAGTCAACGGCCCGAACGACGTGCCGCTAATCCAGACTGGAAAAACGGGGGAAAATACCTAATTCGACACTTTTAGCGTCCGCTTTTGAGAATCGTGAGGGGCCGCATTGGGTCGATCAGAGAACGGCCGCGGCATCACTGGCAGCAGCCGGCCGTGACCGGCCAATTGGACAAGGGCATGGCGATCTTCGCGCGGATCGACCATGCTGAGGCTGCACGCAACGCCGGGCTGGCAATGCCGGCGACGCAGGTGCTGATCTATGACAACGCCAAGCGGGGAACGCCATTGATGCTCGCGGCACCCAGCGTTGCGCTGGATGCCGCTGCGCGTGCTGGTGCGCGATGACTGCCAGGGCAGCACCTGGGTGAGCTTCCACACCGCCGCGGAACTGGAAAGCGCTCACCCATTGCCGGCCGGCAGCGCCGCGCCGCTGGCTGTGGCGCGGCGGCTGATTCTTGACACGGTGGGCGCGCAAGGCGCCCCACGGTGATTTATCCGGCCAGGCCCTTGTTCGGGTTGATCAGGTACTTCTCCCCCGTCGCGCGCTTGTTGTAGACGGCGATCACGTCCAGGTCCAGCACCTCGGCCAGCGAGATCTCTTTCGAGTAGTGGCTGGCAAAGGTGGTCTTCAGCTCCGCCACCACGCGTTGCTTCAGCGCGTTGGCCCGCTCGCGCCCGATCTTCTGCAGGAACGGGAACAGCAGCCAGCCGCCCATGCCCCACGCCATGCCGAAGTTGCGGTTGAACTCGGTCGGGCTTGTGTCCAGGCCGCCGTAGAGATAGACCTGCTTGTGGGTGGTCGAGCCATAGCGGCTGTATTCGCGGGCCGTCTTGTTCAAGGCCGCTTCCATGCAGGTGAGGATCTGGCCGCCGAGCTTGCCGCCGCCCGTGGCGTCGAACGCGATCGTTGCGCCAGTGGCGACGAGAGCCTCGGTGAGGTCCTGCATGAACGTGGGCGACGCGGCGTTGCAGACGTGGACCGCACCTTGTGCCTTGAGCAGGTCCGCCTGCTCTTGTTTGCGCACGATGTTCACCAGCTTGATGCCATCCTTGAGACAGATCTGATTGAGCATCTGGCCCAGGTTGGAGGCCGCGGCGGTGTGCACCAGGGCGCTATGTCCTTCAAGCCGCATGGTCTCGACCATGCCCAGTGCGGTGAGCGGGTTGACGAATGACGACGCGCCGTCAGCAGGCGTCGCGCCTTCGGGCAGGACCAAGCACTGGTCCGCGGAAATGCAGCGGTACTGCGAGTACATCGCGCCGCCGATGGCAGCCACGGTCTTGCCCATCAAGGCTTGCGCCGCAGGGGACGAGCCTGCATCGACGACAACGCCCGCGCCCTCATTGCCAACCGGCATGGACGCATCCAGGCGGCCCGCCATGCTGCGCATCGCGCCTTCCGGAACGCGCGCGGTGACGATGGGGCGCTCGGCCGTGCCGCTGGCCTTGGCCGTGCTCATGTCGGCCGCACCGAACAGCAGGCCGAGATCGGACGGGTTGAGGGGAGAGGCTTCAATGCGGATGAGCACTTCATCCGGACCAGGGCGCGGCATGTCGATGCTGTCTAGCGACAGCTCGAGTTCACCGCTGCTCTTGATTTGCGAACGAAGTTGAAGTGCGGTGTGCATTCGATGTCTCCTTGGCCTGTCGGTTTGCGGTGAGCGCGGCAGCAGCGGGGGGCTGTTTTCGCCAGCAGTCAGCAATGTAGCAAGTTCCTGCGAATCCCGTACTGCGCCGGAAATTCAGGTCATGCGTCGGGCGACAGGCCATCATGCATCGCACTGATAGCGGTGGATATATCAATCACCTGGCGGTCAGCCCTGTTGCGCTTTACGTTCCAGTCGCCGGCTCGACTCGGACTGAAGGAAACGATTGACCCGCCTGTGCGGGACCGGCCGGCCCACGAGCACGGCCAGCCCCTGCATGCTGCACGGCGGCAACCTCACTCGGCCTTGTAGCCCGATGCCTTGATGGGCCGTTCCCAGCGCCTGAGCTCGGCGACCTGGGTCTCGCCGAGTTGCTGCGGGCCGGCGTAGTTTGCATTCAGGCCGATCTCTCGGATGCGCGCCTGGAGATCGGGCGCCTTGAGCACTTCGGCTATCGCGTCGGACAGGCGCTTGACCTTGTCGGCCGGCAGGCCTGCGGGGGCGAACAGGCCGACGAAGGCCTCAGCTGTGGCGTCGATGCCGGACTCCTTGAGCGTTGGCACGTCGGGCAGCGCCGGCGATCGCGCGTTACCCGTGACCGCGAGGATGCGCAGGCGGCCCGCGCGGTGATGCTCGATGGTCTCCGATATCGTGTCCACCATGATGGGGATCTGTCCGCCCAGCAGATCGGACACCGCCGGCGCGCCGCCCTTGTAGGCCACGTGCGTGAGCGGTACGCCTGAGGCCTGCGACAGCAGCACGCCCGCAAAGTGCGGCACGGTGCCTGCGCCCGAAGTGCCGTAGTTGGCGCGGGCCGGGTTGGCCTTGAGCCAGTTCAGCACCGCGCGGATGTCGCCGGCCGGCGCCGCCGGACCCGCCGTCACCGCGAAGTCGAAGGTCACCGCGCGCGCGATGGGCGTGAAGTCCTTCACCGGGTCGTAGTTGAGGTTGTAGAGCCATGGCGAGATCACCAACGCGCCGCTGGGCGAAATGACCAGCGTGTTGCCGTCGGCCGGCGCACGCTTTGCTTCCCCAAGCACCAGGCGACCGCCAGCTCCGGGCTTGTTCTCGACGATCACCTGCTGGCCGAGCGGCAGGCGCAGGCGCTCGGCCAGCAGCCGCGCCACGACATCGACCGAGCCGCCGGGCGCGAAGCCGACCAGCAGCTTGAGGGGGGGCTTGTCCTGAGCAAGGGCGCCCATGGGCAGCGCGGCGGCCAGCGCCAAGGTTGCAGCCACCCGATTGAAAACGCGTCGCTTCATCATGCTGAGAGTCTCCTTGGTCAGCCGAAGTCGATCAGAAACCGAATACTCGCATGGCATTGCCCGAACGCACGGCGTCGCGCTGCGCGGCGGACAGCCGCTCCGTATTGGCGAAGGACCCGCGCGTGTCGTGAACCTGGTGCGGCCAGTCGGTGCCGAACATCACGCGGTCGGCGCCGACGACCGAGATCAGGAACTCCAGCGAAGCCGGACTGTACGAGATGCAGTCGTAGTGGATGTGGCGCAGGTAGTCGATGGGCGTGCGCTGCATCTTGCGCCGCTGGGGGATCTCGACCTCGTGGCCCTTCCCGAAACGGCCGGCCAGGTAGGGCAACGCACCACCCGCATGCGAGGCGATGATCTTGAGGTTGGGGTATTGGTCGAAGAAGCCCTCGAAGATCATGCGCGTGATGGCGAGCGTGGTGTCGAACATGAAGCCCACGGACCAGCTCAGGTCGAACTTGGTCATGTCCATCAGGTCGGCGCCCGGCGGGTCGGTGGGGTGCACCAGCACCGGCAGCGCGCGGCGGTCGATTTCGGCCCAGATGGGCGCGAAGGCCGGGTCGGTCAGGCTGCGGCCGGCGATGTTGGCCAGCACCATGACGCCGCTCGCACCGTTGTCGCAGGTGCGCTTGAGCTCGTCGAGCGCTCGCTGCGGGTATTCCCACGGCAGCGACGTGAACCAACGCAGCCGGCTCGGGTGATCGGCCTGCGCCTGCGCCAGCGAATCGTTGGATTCGCGCGCCGCTTCGCAGCTGGTTTCCTCGTCGCCCCAGAACACATTGGGGCAAGTCAGCGACATGACTGAGATGTCGATGCCGGCCGCGTCCATGTGCTGGATGCGCAGATCGTAGTCGAAGTGTCCTTTCTGTGGGATGACCACGGGCGTGTCGCCACGGAATACCTCGTGCTGGCCGTCGGGGCGCTGCTGGATGTTGTAGAGCCCGCCCTTGCGCTTGAGCAGCTCCAGCCAGGGTTTTGTGAAGATGTGGGTGTGAACATCGATGACAGGCATCTAGGGGGCTCCTGTGGTGTGTGAGTGACGGATGTCTAGACACTACTGTAGTGATCTGGCATAAACGTATTGGCAGATATCTTGATACCAGGATAAGTAAATACTTATGCCCGACCGACTCACCGCCCTGGCCCTTGAAACGCTGGGCCGCATGCGCTCGCGCCTGAAGGCGCGCCAGCTCAACCTGCTGGTCGCGCTGAGCGAGTACGGTTCGCTTTCCCGCGTGGCGCAGGAATGGGGGGTGACCCAGCCCTACTTGACGCAGATGCTGGCCGAGGTCGAATCCATGATGGGCACGGCTCTGTTCACGCGGCAACGCGGTGGCGTCACGCCCACGCCGGTGGGGCGCATCGCGATCTCGCGCGCATCGCGCCTGCTGGTCGACCTGCAGGACTGGGCCAACGACATGGCCGCAGCCCGCCTGGGCTTCACCGAGCGGCTCAGCATCGGCGTGATCCACTACCTGTCCGGCCAGTTGCTGTGCGACACGCTCTCGCACACGCGCGAGCAGGTCGGGCCGTTCGTGTTCTCGGTGGAGGAAGCCAGTAGCGACCGCCTGCTGGCGCTGCTTCGCGAGCACAGGCTCGAAGGCGTGGTGGCTCGCGCGCGCGGCGCGGCACAGGTGCGTGACCTGCGCTGCGACATCCTGTTCCGCCAGCGCCCCGCGCTGGTGTGCCACCTCAAGACTGCCAGGCATCTGGGCAAGCGCGCGCTGGACTGGCACGAGCTCGCCACCATGGACTGGGTCCTGCCGCCCGCGGGCACGGCGCTGGGCGCCTCGGTGCTGGACCTGTTCCTGCACGTGGGCGAAGAGCCACCGGTGCCGGCCATCGAAACCCATTCGCTCAAGATCGTCGGCCGCATGATCGAGCGCAACCCGTCGATGGTGGCCATAGTGCCTGCCGACGTGGCGCATGATCTCTCAACCCGCGCGCACGTGGCCAGCGTGCCCTGCGACCTGGAGT
This sequence comes from Cupriavidus sp. SK-4, assembly GCF_000611125.1. Classification (NCBI taxonomy): domain Bacteria; kingdom Pseudomonadati; phylum Pseudomonadota; class Betaproteobacteria; order Burkholderiales; family Burkholderiaceae; genus Cupriavidus; species Cupriavidus sp. SK-4. The sequence continues at coordinate 1,239 of NZ_JFJW01000085.1, read as the reverse complement.
GGCCGCTGCCGCCGGTGGCGCTTTACCGGCGCCAGGGTGCGGGTGACTCACCCACCATGGCGACCTTTGTGCGCTCGCTGAAGACCCTGTGCAAGGAACGGTTCTGATGACCGCCGCCGCACTGCGCACCATCCGATTAGAGCGAATGACTGGGAAGGGTTGCCAAACGGGCCCATGCCCAGGCACCCGCCGAATGACGGAGATGGGCCGGGAAGAAACAACCGGCGCCCTTCGCACAGTTGAATCCGCAGCCGTGGCCGGGTCATCCCCCCACTCTCAGCCGCCTCGCAGGTCAGCGATGTACCGGGAGACGGCAATTTCAATACGCCAGCCATCACTGAAAGGCTTGCGGAAAAGTTTGGCAACGCGCTAGACTTGGCTTGTCAGACCTGCAACAGGTTGATGTGGTGCCAGTACGATCGATTCGGCTGGTTCCCGTGTATGCCCCGAGGGCGAGCGGGTTTCGATTTTTCCGAAATCTTCCTGTTCAGGAGCCCGCTCATGTCTTCGTCTATAGCGCGAATCCGCGCTCGTGCCTTCCATCTCCAATCCGGCCGCTGCTTCTATTGCTCTTGCCCGATGTGGGAGAGGTCCTCAGAATCATTCATGCAATTGCACGGACTGTCGCGCGGCCAAGCCATGCCGCTCAAATGCACAGCAGAGCATCTTAAAGCGCGTTCCGACGGCGGCGCGAACTCCGCGCGCAACATTGTGGCCGCTTGCGAAGCTTGCAATAGACGACGCCACCAGAGGAAAGCCGCTCGAAGTCCTGCAGAGCATCTGGAACACGTTCAGCGCGCCATGCGACGCGGCAAATGGCATGGTCCATGGCTGTGGGAAAATCCGTCTCTCGTCGCCGTTTTCGGTAATCGACCTGACCGTGATCACTATGCTGTAGAACTTAGAGCTACGGTCCCGGGCGGCTAGGTTCCGAGCGTTCCTTCCAGTCCCCGGAGGCACCTCGATTGCCAAGGCTTCTGCTGCGATGCCCGGCTACGGCCTGTTGTCCTGCGCATCATTTGTCGCCAACCGGCAAAAAGCAGACATCTAGGAATGGCGACTACAGAGGTCTCACTGATCGCCAAAACACGCCATCTTCGAACATGCCTAGAAGGAGAGAGTCTCCACCATCGAATCCGCATACAGCGCCATTGAACGACGAGAGTAGTTGAGAGGGAGCTTGGGTTAATGCCTCGATCGTGATCATGGCGCCGTACGCCAGCGCAATAGGATATTCGG
>NZ_JFJW01000084.1:9075-15501 GCF_000611125.1 Cupriavidus sp. SK-4 | reverse complement strand
CTGGGTGACTGACTTGTGTGTAATCAAATGCTTTGAAGGTGAAGGCAGCGGAGGCGCCGTAATAGGCGCCGACATACGACCTCAGCCACGGAAACCGATACTGCGTGCGCAGGGTCTGCGCCAGTTCAAGGAAGAGCGAGACGGGTCGGCGATCGTAGTACGAGCGCCACATCCTGGTTTCCAGCGTGCCGGTCGCGATCGGATCGAAGCGGCTCAGATCGCGGTGCCATGGCCAGAAGAGATCGGCTGCGGCATAGCCGATCAGTAACAAAAGCGCGACCAGGATCGTCCGTCTCGAACGTCCTGGCCGGGCAGCAGTCGGATAGCGCCTCAGGCCGCGAAGGGAGGCGCGCCGGGTTGTGTGCATGTCGAATCGCGTTGCTACGTAACAAGCGCCTGGTCTATTTCTTGGCTACGCGCCCGAGGACGGCGGCCAGTTCGGCATCTTCCAGGACCGGCATGATCTCCAGTTCCATCAGATCGCTCCACTGATAGGCGAACTCGGTGAGCTTGGCCGCATCGTCGGTTTCGAGCAGATCGAAGCCCGACCCGAGATCGGCGCTGGTCCATCTGCCCAGCAACTGGACGCCCTCCGGCGGTAGCCCGCCGGTTCGCAGAAAGCGCTCGATCGCTTCGGCGCGCTGCTACGTATCCGGAGCCCAATGGAAGGTCATCATGAATTTCATGGCGGCATCTCCTGATGGTGGTGTCTCACCTCCTCCTACTTCTATATACGTTCCGGCGCGCCATGCGGATGCGATCGAGCGCGCGCGTCTCCGCGCGTGGCGAAATGGGGGAGTTTGTGACCTGTCGGGATGCCAGGAACGGACGCCGCCCGACGCCTGTCACCCGACGCGGACGCCTGGCGGCGCTAGCAGGTGAGGTGCAGGATCGCGTTGGCGCCTTTGGGGTTCGCCTCGAGCGTCTCGATGGCGTCGGCTGTCGGCTGGATGACCAGCTTGACATGGCGCCGTTTCGCCTCGCGCTTCACCTCGTCCATCACCGGCAACGCGCCGGTTCCGGTGCCGACCACGAGTTTGCTGCAGTTCCAGGGGATGTCTTCCTGGATCGACAGCGGCGTGTGGCCGAACGCTTCGCGGAATGGCTTGGAGGGGCCCTTCCTGCGTTTGCGGACCTTGCCGTGGTCGATGACTACGTCGTGGTCGTATGTGACGCCGTCGATACTGATGGTGCCGAAGGAGAACGATTCAAACCGCATTTGGGGCTCCTCTGCGATTTGGGTGCGCGTTGCTGTGCGCGGTGGCTGGCCTTTGCGTGCGCCCGCACCGGTCGGCAGACGTGCTGGCGAGGTGGTGCGGTCAGGCGGCGCGTTGCGCGGGGTGCTGCAGACTGGCCTTCAGTTCCTCGCGTTCGGTGAAGGTCGGGTTGGCCTGCCAGCCGACTAGTTCGTCGTGCCAGCTCTCCCACGCGTTCTGGTCGAACTCGAAGTCCTCATCCAGCCGCCCGCCGTCGCGCAAATAAGCGCCGATCACCTGCGTGCCATCCCAGTAGGCAACGGCCACGTCGGAGAAATCGGCAGTGGTTCCGATCGGCATGTCGCGTAGCAACATCGCCAGGTTTGCCTTAAACGCTCGGAATTCTTGGGAGGTCATGGCGGGCCCCGGTGCGGAGACGGAAGATGATTGAAGGTTGCACCTGATCTTTCGGCGCGTCAATTTGGAGCGTTGACCGGCACACTTAGGGCCGCCGTGAAAGTCGACAAGAGCCGACCGGGCCACAACTGGCGGAGGTCGCTTGCCGGCCAGAAGCGGTCAATCACGTAGCCGCCTCGCGCCCCGATAGCAGTCGGTCCAGCGGGCTGCACACCGCCAAGCCGCCCATCCGCATCACGTGGGTGTAGATCGTCGTCGTGGCCACGTCCGCATGGCCCAGCAGTTCCTGCACCGTGCGGATGTCGCTGCCACTTTGCAGCAGATGTGCGGCGATACACGCGTACACAAAGGAGCAAAAGGCAAAACATATGACGACATCTGATGACCCTCATGGCAAGATCACACAGCCGCTGGCCAGTTGCAACGGCAGCGCTAAAGCACGGCAAATTTAATGCTGGATGAAAATACAGCCAATGAGAGCAAAGACGATGCAAGATCAACTGCTTACATGGTCGGAATCTGCACGTGTTAGAGCGCATCATCCGTATTAGGGCGCGTTACACATCGCCCCATAATACGTTAGGCCCCACAAACAGCACCGACCTCAACCGAAGGACCGAACGATGACGCAATACCTTATCTCCTTTCCTGGAAGGGCGATGGAAGTCCCCGCCGAGGACTTTGCCGCTGTGGGCGAAGCTGCGCACGAGGTCATCCGCGAGGCGAAGGCTGCAGGCGTGTACGTGTTCGGTGGTGGTATCAACGAGGATGTCGCACCACTCATGGTCGCCTCAGACGGCACGGTCACAAACGAAACCTATCCCCAGACGAAGGAGTTCGACGGCGGCTTCTGTGTCCTGCAGCTCCCGTCGCGCGAAGCCGCCATCCTGTGGGCTGCAAAGATCGCCAAAGCTTGCCGCTGCTCGCAGGAACTCCGCGAGTTTGGGTATGACCCCGAGAGCTGACGGGTAGGGCCCGTACCCACTGCGATCGATGACACTCTCTCGCATCTACTTTCTTCATCGCCATGAACTTCAGCCAGAAAACAGTCATCTCCGGCCTCCTAGCCGGTGGCCTACTTGCTCAAAGCCTGCCTCGTCCTTGGGGGCGTCGTGAGGCCTAACAAACCGCTGCAGCCGACGCCGCTACGCGGCGCGGCTGAGCTTGCTCGTTGAACGGCAGCTTTGTGACAAAGCGAATTTCCGCTATGGGTCGCAAAGCGACGGTCGGCACGTGGTCGATGGCCGAGTCACGCATTACGTCGGAACTGGAAACGAGACTGTTGCCATAACAGGGCGAGCGCGGCTCCGCCGATTTAGCGCTCCGCTGCCCCCCAGTTCACGGAACGGCGTATTATCGGTGGCATTCCGCCTGTGACTGCCGGAACGCCTGCGATGACCAACGATCCTCACCTGTCTCCCAAGCTTCACCTGACCGCCGAGCATGGATTCGCCCTACATGACAGCCGACAGCCTGCTTTTCGCCGAGCATGGCACGTCCACGACTGCGGCATGCTGTTGTGGCCGCGCGTGGGCAGGCTCAGGACGGTTTGGAACGATTCGTCTGGCGAGCCAGACGCGCTGCATGCCGCTTCGCTGGTGCGCGGTACCGCTGTATTGCTGCATGCGTCGACGCCGCACCTGACGGCATCCCAGCACGGCCTTCAGCAGCACGGGGAACTCTATCTGCCGCCCGATCGCCTGCCCGTGTGCCTACGGTTCGGCGCCATGCACCTGGACGCCGCGACGATCGCGATGCTTGAGGCGCTGCTCGCGCCTACGATCTCATTCACCAGCGCGTCCTGGCTAGTGCGCGCCATCGTGGCGCAGATCATGACGAGCCGGCCGCTGGCGATGCCCGAAGAGCCGGCGTCCGTCGCACTGCGCATGGTCCAGCGCTTCCATGCGGCGCTCGAACGCGACATGCCCTTGCCATCGATCGATACCGTGGCCGGCGAACTGGGCATCTCGATCCGACATTTGCAGCGCGCCTGTCAGATCGAGTTCGGCGCGACGCCCGTGACCGTACGGCGTCGTATTCTGGCCGAGCACGCACGCAAGCTGATTGCAGGAGGCCGGTCCGCCGCCTGCGTCAGCATGGATCTCGGCTTTGCCTCCAGCGGGCATCTGCACCGGCTGCTGCGCGAGGTGCCGGCGCCGTCGTAGCCTAGCGGCCGACGCCTTCAGGCCGTCATCACAATGGCGTCGACCTCAATCTCCGTCCACGCCCGGTCCGGTAAGCTGGCCACGCCAAGCGCGCTGCGTGCCGGCAGCGGCTGACCGGGGAATGCTGCGCGCATAACCGCCGAGGCCGCATCGAGCACTGCTGCATGTCGTGTAAAGTCCGGTGCCGCGCGGATGAAGCCACGCAGGCGAACGATCTGGATCACGCGCGACAACTCGCCATCGCAAGCCAGCCGCAGTATGGCCAGTGCATTCAGCACCGATACTTCGGCGGCATGGCGGGCGAGTTCCAGATCATCGTCGCTCCGGCATTGGCCCGCCATGGCCACGCCGTTCCGCCGGCATACCTGACCGGCAATCGACACCCATTGCGATGTGCCGACCTGGATCGCGCAATACGGCGCATAGCTGCCACGTGGACTTGACACTTCGGGCAACGTGAATCCGGCTGCGGCAAGCCGCGCCTCGGGGGAGCTGTCCGTCACGCATCGCTCCAAGTCACGCTGCCGCTGAGCCAGCATCCGTCAGGCTCGCCCGAATCCATATGGCGCGGCGCCACGAGAATTTCCGAGGGGCTGCCCATGGCATCGCCTTGCCAGACCGCGATGGAAGACACCTTTCCATCAGGGCCAGCCAGTTCACCCGCCTGGTTCAGAAAGCCCCATAAGGCAGCCGCCGCTATGCCGGTGGCGGCATCCTCGGGATAGCCGGACGACTTTGGAAATTGCCGCGCATGAATCACGGGTCGGCCGTCCGCTTTCGATACGCCAAATGCATAGGGATAGAGCCCGGTCGAGCCGATCGATGCGCAGAGCGACTCCATGGTCGAGAAGTCCGGTTGCAAGCTGTCGAGCACCGCCACGCAAGGCAAGGCGATGAGCGTCTTGACGCGACTCGTCGCGGCATTGGTGGCCGCATACGTACCGGCTGGAAAACCAAGTTGCGCCGCCACTCGGCCCGATGCCCCGGCGTCCAGCGCCTGGGTACGCACCGCCGGCTGCGAGATCCAAACGGATTGCAGCGCATCGTCCCAATACGCCAGCACGATGCCACTCAGCGTCTCGATGCGCACCGCCGGGGTCGTCCAGCGGCCCCATTGGCGCAACGCCCACAGCGTGCCCACGGTGGCGTGGCCGCACATCTCCATCTCGTGCTGCGGAACGAAGAATCGGAAACGCCAGTCGCAACCGATATCACTCGGCAGCACAAATGCGGACTCGTGCCCATATGCGGCAGCAACCCTTTGCATTTCCGCCGCGCTCATGCCACGGGCATCGGAGACCAGCGGCACCGGATTGCCGCCTCGCCCATCGCGTACAAAAACCCGGATCAGACTGACATTACTCACCTGTAGCTCCCACGGAACTGGCAATCTTGCCCCAGTACGGGATGTCTGCTTGAACCGCGGCCTGCAGTGCGGCGGGTGTACCGGGGCGCGCCGTCACACCTTTGCTCGATAGATCGGCCACGACCGCATTGTCAGAGAGCACCTTGTTCAGTGCTGCATTGAAGCGATCGACGATCGCAGCGGGCGTTCCCTTGGGAAAGGCGATGCCATACCACAGTTGCTGTTCGAAGCCTGGCACGCCCTGGCTGACGAACGTCGGTACATCGGGCAGCAGCGGTGTCGGAGCGGTCACGGCAATGGCGGCAATCTTGTGTGCCTTGATGTATGGCGCCAGTCCCACCGGATTGTCGAACATGATTTGCACCTGTCCACCAATCAGATCAGTGTACGCCGGCGCCGCACCGCGATACGGGACGTGAACCATCGGCACCGCGACGAGCTTCTGAAACTGCTCGCCCATCAGGTGCGACACGGTGCCGACACCAACCGAACCGAAGCTCTGCTGCGCCTTGTCGGCCTTCAGTCTGCTGACAAGCGCCTTGGCATCCACCACCTGCAAGGTGTTGTTGACGGCCAGCACATAAGGCGACGTGCCAATGAATCCGGCATAGGCGAAGTCCTTCGCCGGGTTGTACGTCAGCTTTGGATATAGGGCGACGCTTACCGCGTGCGTGCTCGTCGTGACCACGCCGGCCGTATATCCATCGGCCGCAGCCCGCGCGACATAGGCAGACCCAAGCGTGCCGCCTGCGCCGCTGCGATTGTCGATCACGACGGGGCGGCCGAGCTCACGCTGCAACAGCGGCTGGATGGAGCGAACCACCAGATCGGTACCGCCGCCAGCCGGAAATGGCACGACCACGGTGATCGGCTTTGATGGCCAGGTTTCCGCATACGCGGCGACGCAACTTGCTGCGGCCGCGGCCGCCAGCACGGCGCAGCGGGCCTTGCGCGTTGAAATGGACAGGATGGACATATGCACTCCGCTTGTTGGAATGCATGGAGTTTACGAACGTGTCGGGCGGGCTACGAACCGGAATGCGACTTTCAGCCATCCGAAATGCGCATGCGCCGGGGGCTTGGAATGACGACCGGTTGAATCCGCAGCCAGAAGCAGACATCTAGGAATGGCGACTACAGAGGTCTCACTGATCTCCAAAACACGCCATCTTCGAACATGCCTAGAAGGAGAGAGTCTCCACTATCGAATCCGCATGCAGCGCCATTGAGCGACGAGAGTAGTTGGGAAGGAGCGTGGGTTAATGCCTCGATCGTGATCATT
>NZ_JFJW01000084.1:0-9019 GCF_000611125.1 Cupriavidus sp. SK-4 | reverse complement strand
AATTTCCAAGCCCTCCCTCGGTGCCATAAGCGGCGCCGTATATCGCGCGCAAAACGTCGGAGTTCATGCACTCGCTGGTCACCAACGACTCATACGCCCAATCATTGGTTAAAGAGTCGAAACGGGCGCAAGACGACAGGTACAAATCTGGGCGGAGTATTTGGGGAAGGAATATGGCGGGCTGATGCCAGGGCGGCGCGCGGCTTGAGGTACCAGGAGGGTTCACCTCAGTGCGACATGAAGACTGGCAAGCCTGACTGGCGCAGCAGGGCGCGGGTGGTGCCACCCAGCACCAGCTCCCTCAGCCGGGAGCGGCCATAGCCGCCGGCGACCAGCAGGTCGGCCTGAACCTTGGCCGCAAGTTGTGGCAGCACGTGGTCGGGATCGCCCTCTCCGACAAGCAGACTGGCGCGGATGCCATGGCTGAGCAGCCATGCTGTCAGCCGATCCGCGCTGTCACGATAGGCCGCTTTCTCACCGGCAGCGCTGCGCTTGCCGGCGCTGACCACCAGGACGGTAACGGCGCTGGCATGCACAAGCCACGGCAGTGCGTCCGCGACCGCCCGCGCGGCCTCCCGGCCGCCGTTCCATGCGATGGCGACATGGCCACCAAGTCGCGGGCCGGACGCGCCCGGCACAAGCAGGATGGGCCGGCCTGTATTGAGCATCGCGTACTCCGCAACCCCGGCCAGCAGAGCCGGCACATCGGCCTGCGCCGAGGGCGATGCGGGCAGGATGAGATCGGCGAAGCGGCCCTCGTCGGCAAGCGCCCAGCCAGACTCGGCGTCGACAACGATGTGTCGGGTGGGAATGGCCGGCGACACTTGCCTGGTCAGCGTGTCGAGTGCGTTCCTGTGAGCGGCAGCCAGTTTGTGCAAATGGCTCGCGGCAAGCACGGCGTATTGCCCGGCTTCTTCGCCCGCCCCACGAAACGGCTCCAGGTGCGTTCCTGTTGCAGTCAGTCCGACCACGCTGCCGCCGGACGTTGCGGCAAGCCGTGCTGCCGTTTCAATGCGCGCGGACCGTGCAGCATCTTCGCTGAGGTCGACAAGGATGGTTCTGAAGTCCATGACGTGATTCCACTCTTTGGTTTGACTTTGCATCATCGTGAAAACAACACTGGTGCCGTCATCGAGTCAAGCAACGTATGCGTGACACCGCCCAGCACCAGTTCCCGCATGCGACCGTGTCCGTAGGCACCCATCACGATCAAGTCGGCATTGAAATCCGCCGCGCGCGAAAGGATCAGTTCGCCGATGGTCAGGTCAGCCCCACCGGGACCGTGTTCGATTTCCACGGCGACGCCGTGGCGCTCCAGCACGCGTGCGGCATGGCCGACCGGGGTGGCGTCGGCTCTTGCCTCCTTGGCCGCAGTCTGTGCGCAAAGAATGCGCGCCTGTGCGCCGGCCATTAGCGGCACGGCGTCGTGAAGCGCCCGCGCGGCCTCGCGGCTGCCATTCCACGCCACGATAACCCGCGTACCCAGCGTTGGAAACGTGCCCGCGCACGGCACCACGAGCGTCGGTCGGCCAGTCTCCAGCAGCAGCGATTCCAGTAGCTGTCGGGCCACCGGACCTTCGGTATTGCCGGGGTCGTACTGGCCGGCAACGACCAGGCCGGCCTCGCGGGCCTCGCGCAGCACTGATGCCACGGCCCCCCGCTCCGCAGCACGCCACTCCGCGCGCACTGACATTGCCTGGGTTGCCGCCAGAAACTGCGCCCGGCCGTCCTCCCTGACCTGCTTGCGCCGGGCCAGATCGTCCGCAACATATTGCTGCGCGCCATCCATGAGGTAGAACCAGGCAGGATCGGGAATGAAACCGGCGTACATGCCGATCAGCCGGCACTGGCTGGCCGCCGCAACGCGCCCCGCCACTTCGAGCCGCTGCCGTGCCTGCGGATTGCTGTCCAGATGAACCAGGATGCTGTCGTAAGCCATGTTCGCCCTCTCGCTCAACTACAAACCAGTCTAGGTAGCAAGGCCGACCGGCGCTTGACCCGGATCAACGGTCCTGCCCTGCGGCGAATTGGCTCACGTATCGCCCTCCTGTGCGGTGCAGGCTACTGCGAGCAAAGGGGTATGTGGAGCCGTCAAGCCATGTGGCCATCACTCCAGTTCTGGTTGGGATCAATAACTCGGCACGCCTGCCGCTTCGCGTTGACGCATGTCAAGCGCGTATCGAAGCCGGCGTCTACGCTTGAATGCAGCGAATCGCAACATTGAGCCCATCCTTGCCCCTCAGGAGACCCATCATGTACCAGCGCATCCTGCTCGCCGTCGATGGCAGCCGTTCTTCCGACCTGGCACTGAGCCAGGCCATCATCATCGCCAAGGCAACCGGGGCCGAGGTCAAGGCGTTGTTCGTGGTAGACGACAGCGATGTGTTCTTCGAGGCCAGTTACTTCAACCCCAAGGAACTGGTCGACAACATCACCGCGCACGGCCGCAAGGCGCTGGACGCTGCCTCGTCCAGGCTCAGCGAAGCAGGCGTGCGCAACTCGGTGAAACTGGATGAAAAGCCGGTGGCGCCCGGCCGGATCTCGTTGACCATTGTCACCGAAGCCGATGCGTGGAATGCCGACCTGATCGTGCTTGGCACCCACGGCCGCCGCGGCGTCCGGCGCCTGCTGATGGGCAGCGTGTCGGAAGGCGTGCTTGCCAAGACCAGCAAGCCCGTGCTCCTGGTCCGCAGCGAAGTCGAAGGTTAGGCGCGCCACGGCGCCACAGGCGGCGAGGGAGTGCCACGCCATGCCCCACCAAACCATGCGTGCGATGGTCTTCGAGGGCGCAGGCCTGCCGCTGCGCCTTCACGAGTTGCCGGTTCCCGACCCGGGGCCCGGCGAACTTCGCATCGCCGTGGGGGCTTGCGGGGTGTGCCGGACCGACCTGCATATCGCCGACGGCGACCTGCGCCATCCCAAGCCGATGCTCATCCCGGGACATGAAATCGTCGGACAGGTGGATTCGTGCGGCGCCGGTGTCACCGCCTTCAAGCCGGGCGACCGCGTGGGTGTGCCCTGGCTCGGACATACTTGTGGCCGTTGTCGCTACTGCCTGCGTCATCACGAGAATCTTTGTGACGCGCCGCTATTCACTGGCTATACCCGCGATGGCGGCTATGCGGAGTACGTTGTTGCCGACAGCGGCTATTGCTTCCCGATTCCGCCCGGCTACGATGACGAACACGCCGCACCACTACTCTGCGCCGGCCTGATCGGCTACCGGACGCTGCGCATGGCGGGCGTAGCCAGCCATGCACACCGCATCGGCATCTACGGCTTTGGCGCCGCCGCTCATCTGGTGACGCAGATCGCGGTGGCACAAGGCCGCGAAGTCTACGCCTTCACCCGTGCGGGCGACGCAGGGGCCCAGCAACTCGCATACCAATCCGGCGCGTGCTGGGCCGGCTCGAGCGACCTCCAGTCGCCCGTGCCGCTGGACGCCGCGCTGATTTTCGCCCCGGTGGGCGCGCTGGTTCCCAATGCGCTGCGCGCCGTGGACAAGGGTGGCATCGTGGTCTGTGGCGGAATTCATATGAGCGATATCCCAGGCATGCCTTACCAACTGCTTTGGGAAGAAAGGCGCCTGTGTTCCGTAGCCAACCTCACGCGTGCCGACGGCATCGCGCTGATGGATATCGCCGCCCGGACCCCGCTGCATACGCACACCACCGCGTATCCGTTGGAGCAGGCCAACGAAGCACTGGCCGACCTGCGCGAGGGCCGGCTTACCGGCGCCGCCGTCCTGAAACTCCGTCAATACATCCTTGGCAGATAGATCGATGAGCCGTTACCAGACACGTTTTCAGGCGCGTGAGCATGCGGGCTCGGAACTGGCCTGGGCGTTGCGCGCGTATCGGGGAACCGGTGCCCTGGTCCTGGCGATTCCGCGCGGCGGCGTGCCGGTCGGGCGCGTTGTGGCCGACGCACTGGGCGCTGACTTCAACCTGGTGATGGCGCGCAGGATCGCTCCTGGCGTAGCACTGGACGACTCTGGCGCGACATGGTGCACGGACGCAATGAACGCAAATGGCGGCGCCAGCAGCCAGCGTGATGCCCAGTTCGACCAGCTTCGCAGGCAGCGCGCCGTGTATACGCCGGTTCGCAAGCTAGCGGATCCGGGCGGTCGCGTGGTGATCGTCGTGGATGACGGCCTGGTGAGCGGCGCAACGATGTATGCGGCCCTCGCAAGCCTGCGCAAGCGGCACCCTGCCCGGCTCATATGCGCGCTCCCGATCGCCACCCCAGCCGGACTGGACCGGGTCCGCGCGCTGGCCGACGAAGTCATCTGCCTGGATACGCCGGACCGCATCGAAAACCTCGCGCACTTCTATCATGAGTTCCAGTTGGTCAGCGACGACCGCGTCCGGCAGTTGACAGGGATACCGCAAGCGCAACCCCAGACCCGCGCCCGGCCAGGTGCGGTGGCGGGCGTGCCATCGTTGAGCAAGGCGATGCTGATTCCGTATCAGACGACTCGGCTCCGGGCCATGCTCGAATCGGCGCCGAACCCGATCGGCGTCGCGGTGATGGTGCATGCCGGTGGCGCGCAACGCCGCGCAGCCCGCAGCCATTACCTGGCACGCAAGCTGCGCGCGAAAGGATTCGCCACCATGCTCATAGACCTGCAGCCTGACAGCCGCGTCGACGACGCACCGGAATCGGATGTCGATGAGCTGGTGGCAAGACTGGACCAGACCTTAAGCTTCCTGCGTACTGGGACGCCTTGCGCAAGCTTGCCTGTGGGCCTGCTAAGTACCGGCACCGCAGCGGCGGCAGCCCTACGCTCGGCCGCGTGCGGCGCGACGCAACTCAGCGCCGTGGCCTGTGTTGCGGGGCGCCTGGATCTCGCGGGCAGCGCAACCCTGCGGCAGCTCGAAATCCCTGCCTTGCTGATATGTGCCAGCGGCAATCCGAAAGACATCCAGATCAACAATCTTGCATTCGAACAGATGCATTGTCCGCGGCAACTGAGGATCATCCCGACCAGCAGCCGCGGATTTGAAGACCGCAGGGCCCTGGAAGACATCGCGGCACTCACGATAGGCTGGTTCGAGCGGCACCTTGCGGCCCCATCTCCTCTCGGCCTGGGTTACGGCGGATGACAATACCTGGCGGGTTACGCTGGGCTGGGCCCCAGTCCGCCCTCGCCAACTGGCGCCGGGCACGCCATTGCAGCGTGCCCCGCTTGCAGACGCTTACTTGACGCTTACTCGACCGCGATGCCTTTCTCGCGGATCACCTTGCCCCACTTGGCATAGTCCTGCTGGATGCGCTGCGCCATCTGCGCCGGCGCCTGGAAGTTGGCAATGGCACCGGCCTTCAGCAACTTGTCCTGGACATCCTTGTCGGCCAGGATCTTGCCGACCTCGCCAGCGACGCGGTCCACCACCTCTTTGGGCGTTCCCGGCGGCGCCAGCAGGCCGCCCCAGGAAACGGCGTCGTAGCCCTTGAAGCCTTGCTCGGCAATGGTCTTAACGTCGGGCAGCATGCTCACGCGCTGCGGCGAGCCGACCGCGATGGCACGCAGCTTGCCCGCCTGGATGTGCGGCAGCGCGGCGACGAGGTCGGCGTACATGATCGGGACCTGGCCACCGATGGTGTCGCTGATCGCTGGCACGCCGCCCTTGTAGGGCACATGCTGCATCTCGAAGCCGCCAATTTGCTTGAGCAGTTCCATGCTCAGGTGGCCGAAACTACCCGCGCCGGAGCTGGTGTAGTTGAGCTTGCCCGGCTGCGCCTTGGCCTGTGCGATCAACTTGGGCAAGTCCGTCACGTTGGGCAGCAGCGTCGGGTTGACCACCACCACGATCGGCAGGTCATAGACGGTGGCCACGGGCGTGAAGTCCTTGGTGGTGTCGTAGCCCGCCTTCTTGTACAGGTGCGGCGCCAGCAGCGTGGGCGTGGCCAGCATCATCAGCGTGTAGCCGTCGGGCGCGCTCTTGGCCACCTGGGCGGCAGCGATGGAACCCGATGCGCCGGCGCGGTTCTCCACCACCACCGGCTGCTTGAGGCGCTCGGCCAGCTTCTGGCCGACGATGCGCGACGCCGTATCCGTGGGCCCGCCCGGCGGGAACGGCACGACCAGCTTGATCGGCTTGCTGGGCCAGGATTGCGCGAAAGCGCTGCTGATGAGCAGCGGCACTGCGGCCAGGGCCAGGATGGCACGGCGCCGCGAGTGGACCATATGGGTGAGATTTCGAGTACGCACGATTGTTGTTCCAGTTGAATCAGTGCAAGGGAACCCAAGCCCCCCTTGCCGGGCGGGGCTGCGCGGACGCCCATGTGCGTCCGCGCGGCGCGAATGCTCAGGCCTGCTGTGGTGCCTCGGGCAGCGTCAGCACGCCGCGGGCCTGCAGTTCCTGCAGCTGGTCATCGCTCATCTGCAGCAGGCTCTGCAGTACCGTCCGCGTGCCCTCGCCCAGCGTCGGCGGCGCGTTGCGGATCGGCAGGCGCTGGCCATCCAGACGGTAAGGCGGCGCGAACACATGCGTGCTGCCTGCTACGGGATGGGGCATCTCGCGCAGCAGGCCGCCCTCGCGGGTCCGCTCGCTGGTCAATGCCTCGTGCAGCCCCGCCACCCTGCCGCAGGGAATGCCGCAGGCCGTCATGCGCTCGAGCAGCAGGTCGCGCGCAAAGCCGCGGATCAGGCCGGTGATCAGCGGGGTCAAGGTCTCGCGGTTCTTGGCGCGCTCCACATTGGTGGCATAGCGCGGGTCCTCGACGATGTCCGGACGCTCGACGACCTGGCGGCAGAACTTGTCGAACTGGCTGTTGTTGCCCACGGCGATGATCAGCGGGCCATCGGCGGACTCGAACATGCCATAGGGCACGATGGACGGATGGGCATTGCCATAGCGTGCGGGGTCGCGCCCGAGCAGCATGGCGTCCAGGCCGTAATAGCCGGTGACCATCAGCCCGCAGTCGTACAGCGCCATCTCGATCAGCTGGCCCTTGCCCTTGCGCTCGCGGCGGAACAAGGCGGCCAGCACCGCCTGCGCGGCATACATGCCGGTCATCAGGTCCACCACCGCCACGCCGAACTTCAGCGGCGGCGTGTCGGCTTCGCCGTTGAGCGCCATGAGCCCGGCCTCACCCTGGATCACCAGGTCGTAACCGGGACGCTTGGCCTCGGGGCCGCTGGTGTTGTAGCCGGAAACCGCGCAGTAGATCAGGTCGGGCCTGATCGCCTTGAGCTGTTCGTAGCCAAGGCCCAGCTTCTCGGCCCCGCCGGTCTTGAAATTGTGGATGACCACGTCGAACTGCGGCAGCAGGTCGTAGACGATCTGCACGCCTTCCTTGCTCTGCAGATCCAGTGTGATGGACCGCTTGTTGCGGTTCATGCTGTTGTAGTAGGTGGTCTCGGTCTTGCCGATGCGCATGCCCCAGTCGCGCGTGTCGTCGCCGCGGCCGGGATGCTCGACCTTGACCACCTCAGCGCCGAAATCGGCCAGGACCTGGCCACACAGCGGCCCCGCAAACACCCGCGACAGGTCGAGTACGCGCACGCCCTCAAGCGGGAAATCGATGCCTTGGGATTGATCAGGCGTCTGCATTGTTGGTCTCCATGGGCTGTTTCGAGGCACGAGCCGTCTGTGAATAATCGTAGCTTATGTCGGGCTGGCGTCACGCGATGCCGGCAGGGCTGCCGCAGCGCAGCACCCTGGATGCGGCGTGCCGGAATCCCGAACGTCGGTACCGGCGATGAAGACTCAGTGCACCGCCGACGACGGTGCGACAGAAGGAAGCAGAAAGCTTCCTCGGGCGTGAAGGGTCCCCATCGCGGTCAGCCTAGCATTCTTGCTTGGATAAATGCGCTATACAATCCCTCTTCACATTGACAAAATGTTCAATAAAATTTGACAGTTGATCCTGAGGACCGGGCGAAGCGCGGTGCGCTCCCAGGCATTTGACCCATAACATTGATATTAGACGCGCGCGTCGCCTTGCCCTCTTCCGGGATCCAGGCGCCTCATCACGACACCGACAATCATTCGAGGAGATTCCGTTGAAGCCGTCGAGCAAACACATTGTTGCGCTGCTGCTGGCCGTCGCCGGCACCGCCCACGCCGCCTATCCGGACCGCCCTATCAAGCTGATCGTGCCGTTCCCGCCCGGACAGGCCACTGACATCTTCGCGCGCGCCCTGGCCGAGAGGCTGGGCAAGCAGCTCGGTCAGTCAATCGTGGTGGAAAACCGCGCCGGCGCCGGCGGCAACATCGGCATGGAAGTGGCCGCGAAAGCCCCGGCCGACGGCTACACGCTCGTCATGGGCGGCAGCGCAATGGCTATCAACCAGACGCTGTACAAGAAGGTCAATTACGATCCGCGTCAGGACTTCGCGCCGATCTCGGGTGTGTTCTCGGTGCCGCTGGTCTTCCTGGCCACGCCACAATCGGGCTTCACGTCATTGCGCGACCTGATCGCCAAGGCCAAGGCCGCTCCGGGCAAGTACAGCTATGCCAGCGCTGGCATCGGCGGCACGCAGCACCTGTCTGCCGAGATGCTCAAAGCGCAGACCGGCGTGTTTATCGTGCATATTCCCTACAAGGGCAGCGGCCCGGCACAGGCGGACTTCCTGGGCAACCAGATTCCGCTGATGGTCGATTCCGTGACCGCCGCCCTGCCGCTAATCCAGACCAACAAGGCCGTGCCGCTTGCCGTAACAACGTCAAGGCGCGTGCCGCAGTTGCGGTCGGTGCCAACCGTGCGTGAAGAAGGCGTACCGGGTTTCGAAGCGCTTGGATGGGCGGTGATGATGGCGCCCGCGGGCACGCCGCCGGCAATCGTCAATCAGCTCAATGCGGAGACGGTGAAGGCGCTGCAATCGCCCGAACTGCACAAGTTCATGACCGATCGCGGGTCGGAGCCGATGCCGATGACGCCGGTTGAGACAGGGAAGTTTGTGGACAGCGAGATTCGGAAATGGGCAACAGTCGTAAAGCGGTCGGGCGCAACGGCGGATTGAGGGGTCAAAGTTTCTGCCGCGCAGAGCCTGTCAGATTTCTTGTGTGTTGAG
>NZ_JFJW01000083.1:33327-53555 GCF_000611125.1 Cupriavidus sp. SK-4 | reverse complement strand
CGCCACTGCCGCCGCCACTGCCGCCGCCATAGCCGCCGCCATAGCCCGGCCGTGCGCCGCCCGCCGGTGTCGCGCCGCCAGGCGGCAAGGTGATCTCGCCGTCGGCGTCGGTATGCAGGCTGTCGCCGTTCCCGCCGGCCTGCCGCGCCAAGCTGCGCTGCACCGCGTGGTAGACGAACTGGTGCACGGCGCGCGATTCACGGAAGCGCACTTCGATCTTGGACGGGTGCACGTTGACGTCGACCATCTCCGGCGGCAGGTCCAGGCACAGCACATAGGACGGGAAGCGGTCGCCGTGCAGCACGTCCTGGTAGGCGCTGCGCACCGCGTGGTTGAGCAGCTTGTCGCGCACGAAGCGGCCGTTGACAAAGAAGTACTGCTGGTCCGGCCGCCCGCGCGAGGCCGTGGGCAGCCCGGCAAAGCCATACAGGTGCAGCGTGTCGGCCTCTTCGTCCAGTGGCAGGCGGGCGCGGGCAAAGTCATTGCCCAGCACCTGCGCGGTACGGGTGGCGACGTCGCCGGCATTCCAGTGCTCCAGCGGCTTGCCGTTGTGGTGGACCGAGATGGTCACGTCGGGCCGCGCCAGCGCCACGCGCCGCACCATCTCCAGGCAGTGTCCCAGCTCGGTTTGCTCCGATTTGAGGAACTTTCGGCGCGCTGGCGTGTTGAAGTAGAGATGCTGCACGTCGACGGTGGTGCCGACCCCGCCCGAGGCAGGCTGCACCGTGCCGGTATCGGCGCTGACCTGGGTGGCATGGGCATCGGCCGCGGTGCGGCTGGTCAGGGCCAGCTGGGACACCGAGGCGATCGAGGCCAGGGCCTCGCCGCGAAAGCCCAGCGTCAGCACTGATTCCAGTTCGTCGAGCGAGGCAATCTTGCTGGTGGCGTGGCGCATCAGCGCAACCGGCAATTCGGCCGCAGGGATGCCGCAGCCGTTGTCCGTGATGACGATGCGCCGCACGCCGCCTTCTTCCAGCCGGATGCCGAGCTGCGTGGCGCCGGCGTCGAGCGCGTTCTCCAGCAACTCCTTGACCACCGAGGCCGGTCGTTCCACCACTTCGCCGGCGGCGATCTGGCTGATGAGCTGGTCCGGCAGCGGCCGGATCGGGCGCGGCTGCTGGGTGGTGCGCAGGGCAGTGCTGGAGGCGGAGGCAGGCATCCGGCGATTATACGTGGACGCCTGCACGGAGTCGGACGCACAAAGGTGCCGCAGGTGGCGGATTGGAGCGGCGGCTCTTGTATGATTCAGGCCAAGGCGGCCCAGGCCGCATCGGACCGAACGCAGTCAACCAAACCATCAACGGGGAACGACTTGGATCTCGCTTTGCAGCTCATCGACATGCTGGTGCATGTCGACAAATACCTCGGCACGGTCATCGACCAGTACGGCCACTGGGTCTATGCCATCCTGTTCCTGATCGTCTTTGCCGAAACCGGTCTGGTGGTCCTGCCGTTCCTGCCGGGCGACTCGCTGCTGTTTATCGCGGGCGCCTTCTGCGCAACCGGCGCCATGAACGAGTGGGCGCTGATCGGCCTGCTGCTGGTGGCGGCGATCTCCGGCAATACCGTCAACTACCTGGTGGGCAGCTGGATCGGGCCCAAGGTGTTCGACCACCAGTGGCGCTTCCTGGACCAGGATGCGCTGCGCCGCACCCATGACTTTTATGAGCGGCACGGCGGCAAGACGCTGGTGATGGCGCGCTTCGTGCCGATCGTGCGCACCTTCGCCCCGTTCGTGGCGGGCGTGTCGCAGATGACCTTTGCGCGCTTCCAGATGTTCAACGTGGTCGGCGCCGTGGCCTGGGTGGTCGGCCTGGTCTTTGCCGGCTACTTCTTCGGCAACCTGCCGTTTATCCGCCAGTACCTGAACCTGATCGTGCTGGCCGGCATCGGCGCGGCCGTGGTGCCGCTGGTGCTGGGCGGGCTGTGGAAGCTGGTGCGCGGCAACCGCCGCCGGCCCACGCGCGTGGAGCGCTGAGCCAGCGACGCCGCGCAGCCTCTTCAGTTGAGGCTGCGGCTCATCATCCGCAGCGCGGGCATGCGCTCGCGGATCTGGCCGATATCGGCAGCATCGGGCCGGGCCAGGACATAGGCTTCCAGGTCGACCAGCGCGGGGCGGAAGCACTCCAGGTTGGCGTACGCCAGCCCCCGGTCGCGCACTTCCTCGATCGAACCCGGCAGCAGGATCACCAGCCGGTTTTGCACCGCCAGCAGCCGCTGCCAGCGCGACTCCTGCAGGTAGATCGCCTTCAGGTTGCGCAACATGCGCGCGACGATCTCGCGGTGGCTGGCCGCGCGCAGGAACAAGCCCAGCGGCACCTGGCTGGCATCGCTGATGCCTTCGCGCTCCAGGTACGGATCCAGCATTTCCTGCAGCCGTTCCTTCGACAGGGTCTCGCCGGTGAGCGGGTCCAGTATCACTTCGCCGGCAGGAATCGTCATGCGCAGCAGGAAATGGTTGGGGAACGACACGCCCTTGAGCGGCAGGCCGATCTGCTGGCCCAGCTCCATGAACAGCACCGCAAGCGAGATCGGGATGCCGCGCCGCTGGCGCAGCACCACGTTCAGGTAGGAGTTGTCGGGGTCGTAGTAATCGTTCGCGTTCGGGCCGAAACCCAGGTCGCGATAGAAGAAATGGTTCAGCAGGCGCAGCCGCTGGATCGCGGGGGTGCCTTCGGCGATCCGGCGCTTCAGGCGCAGCGCCAGCACATCCAGCGCCGCAAGCTCGGCCTGCAGGTCCAGGTCGGGGTAGGCGTCCTGCGCGATGGACAGCGCGGTTTCGGTCAGCGGGATGCCGTTTTCGTCAGCCACGAGGCTGGCGAAATAATCCAGGACTTTGGTGGATGTCATGTCGGTTTCCCGGTACAGCCGCCGGCACCGCGCGCAGCGCGGGTCACCATTGCCGGCTCATTAGGTGGCCCATGCGTTGGCAGATTCGCTGGTACATCAGCCGGCGCGGCGCCTGAAGGCAGAGTAGCGCAGTCCCATGAGCCACAGTGTACCGAAGTAGACCACCGCTGCAAGTACCAGGCACGAAGCCAGCAGCGCAATGCGCAGGAGCGGCGTCGCGCCCAGCCCGATCCAGTCGAAGTTGCGCGCGAACCAGAGCAGCATGCCCGACAGCAGCAGCACCGAGGCGCACAGCTGCGCCAGGAACAGCCACCAGCCCGGCGCCGGTCGGTACAGGCCGCGCCGGCGCAGGCCGAAGAACAGCAGCAGCGCGTTGATGGTGGCGCCGGCACTGATCGACAGCGCCAGCCCGGCATGGCCGATCCACGGCACGAACGCATAGTTGCAGGCCTGAGTGATCACCAGCACCAGCAGCGCGATCTTCACCGGCGTGCGGATATCCTGGCGCGCATAGAAGCCCGGCGCCAGGATCTTGATCGAAATCAGCCCCATCAGGCCGACGCCGTACGAGACCAGCGCCTGGCGCGTCATCTCGACCGCGTGGGCGTCGAACTTGCCATAGTTGAACAGCACGGCGGTCAGCGGCGCGCCGAACACGAACAGCCCTACCGCGCAGGGCACCGCCAGCAGGAAGGTCAGGCGCAGGCCCCAGTCGAGCAGGCTCGAGTACTCGGCATGGTCGCCCGAGGCGTTGGCCTTGGACAGGCTCGGCAGCAGGATCGTCCCCAACGCCACGCCCAGCAGCGCGGTCGGGAACTCCATCAGCCGGTCGGCATAGGTCAGGTAAGAGACGCTGCCCGCGGCCAGCCGTGAGGCGATATTGGTATTGATGATCTGGCTGATCTGCGCCACCGACACGGCCAGCAGCGCCGGCCCCATCTGCCGCAGGATGCGGCGCACGCCGGGATCGGACCACGCCGCGCGCAGGTTGAAGCTCAGCCGCGGCATCACGCCCAGGCGACGCAGCGCCGGCACCTGGATCGCCAGCTGCAGCACGCCGCCAACCAGCACGCCCCACGCCTGAGCGTAGATCGGCTGGGCCCTGTGCGGACCGACGAACAGGGCCGCGATGATCAGGCACAGGTTCAGCAGCACCGGCGTGAAGGCCGGCACCGCGAACTTGCGCCAGGTATTGAGGATGCCGGACGCCAGCGCCACCAGCGAGATCAGGCCGATATACGGGAACATTACCCGCGTCATGAACACGGCCGCAGTATAGGTCTCGCTTTGCCCGCGGAAGCCGGTGGCGACCGCGGTCATCACGAGCGGCGCCCCGATCACGCCAAGCAGTGACACGCCCATCAGCACCCAGGTCATGACCGTGGCGACGGCGTCGATCAGTGCCTTGGTCGGCTCGTCGCCGCGCTTGGCGTGGTATTCGCCCAGGATCGGCACGAAGGCCTGCGAGAACGCGCCTTCGCCGAAAATGCGGCGCAGCAGGTTGGGAATGCGGAAGGCCACGTTGAACGCGTCGGTCACCTCCGCCGCGCCGAAGGCGCGGGCGATCAGGATCTCGCGCACGAGGCCGGTGATGCGCGAGAGCATCGTCAGGCTGCTGATGGTGGCGAGCGCTTTGAGCAGGTTCAAGGTGCGGGTCGGTGCGGGACGGTGGATCGGTGCGGGCGCACCGTACGCCGGGGACGCCTCTGAGACGCGGTCCGGGCGATAAAGTTGCCGGCGCGCCACGTGCCCCGGCACAATGTGGCGCTTATTATACGGATCGGTCCGGCGCCCGCCCGGCCTGGGCTGGCAAAGTGTCCGCCGTGTTGCTTTGTGTGCCGGCATCTGTGTATAATTGCCGATTCACAAGGACAGTTGCGTTCCGGATTCGTGTGTCAGTGCATCCCGGGTCGCTCGATATGACTTAATTGTTGTGTCCCCCGCGGCACGCATCTGAATTCAGGATATTTTTACATGGCAAATTCCGCACAAGCTCGCAAGCGCGCCCGCCAGGCCGTTGCCCAGAACGCTCACAACTCCAGCCTGCGTTCGCGTCTGCGCACTGCCGTCAAGGCCGTCCGCAAGGCCATCGACGCAGGCGACAAGGCCGCTGCCGCCGAGATCTTCAAGAACTCGCAAGCCGTGATCGACAGCATTGCCGACAAGAAGATCGTGCACAAGAACAAGGCCGCCCGTCACAAGTCGCGCCTGTCGGCCGCCATCAAGTCGATGGCTGCCTGATCGCTGCCCGGGCCGCCCCGGCGGTCCAGCAGAGGCGGGTGCCCAGGCATCCGCCGACAAAAAAGCTCGTCATCCGACGAGCTTTTTTGCTTTCCGGCGCCTGGCCGGCACGCTTATTCCAGCGAACAGGCTTCAACCAGCTGCAGGTTGTTGTCGCGCGCGAAATTCAGCACGAAATCCAGCGCCTTGGGTTCAATGTCGCGCAGCCGAACGTCCACCACCACGCATTTGACGTTGCCGGCGAAGATAGGCCGCACGTAAGGGGAGTAGGTCAGGCGCGGGTCGCCGCTGTCGCCCTCGGGGCGGAACTGCGCCATCACGCCGCACAGCCGTTCGGCCCAGTCGCTCGGGCGGAAGGTCTTGCCTTCCTTGGTAATGCCTTGGATAAAGTATTCGCGAACGTTGGGGTTCATGAGGCTGGACACTGCGGGTGAGGCGGATGACTCGACGGTAAACCCGCTGGACGGGCGCCCGTTTGACGCGGCCGGGGCGCGTTTGGTTCGCGCTGGTTCCAGCCGGAAGGCGGGGCGTCGGTGTCTTGCGGGGGCACTTTTGATGCCGGCGGCGGGCAGCGGCATGGGTATGCCGGGCCCCGCGTGAATCAGCGGGTATTATATCTTATATAAGAGTTGCGCATAAGGGCGAAATCCTGTCGGGAACCTGTCAGCGGCACCGCGCCGGGGCAGGACGCAAGTCCGTGCCGGGTTGTCCCGGACTCGCCAAAGCAGAAATAATCCCTTATGATTCTTGCAGTTAAATTGCGTATGCGACGCGAAAGGCGGCTCCGCGGCGCGCTTGAGTCATGAACACTTCGTGACGGCGCGTCCCCACCGAGCCGCCTTCTTTGTTTTATGAGCTCAACCCCGATCAAGCATTACCTCCAGTTCAGCGACTTCACTCCCGACGAGTATGAGTACCTGCTGGATCGCGCGCGGATCCTGAAGGCCAAGTTCAAGAACTACGAGACCTGGCACCCGCTGCACGACCGCACGCTGGCCATGATCTTCGAGAAGAATTCCACGCGTACGCGCCTGTCGTTCGAAGCCGGCATCCACCAGCTGGGCGGCCACGCGGTGTTCCTGAACACGCGCGACTCGCAGCTGGGCCGCGGCGAGCCGATCGAGGATGCGGCGCAGGTGATCTCGCGCATGGTCGACATCATCATGATCCGCACCTTCGGCCAGGACATCATCGAGCGCTTTGCCGCGCATTCGCGCGTGCCGGTGATCAACGGCCTGACCAACGAATACCACCCGTGCCAGGTGCTGGCCGACGTCTTCACCTACATCGAGCAGCGCGGCAGCATCCGCGGCAAGACCGTGGCGTGGATCGGCGATGCCAACAACATGGCCTACACCTGGATCCAGGCCGCCGAGCGTCTGGGCTTCACCTTCCATTTCTCGGCGCCGCCGGGCTACCAGCTTGATCCGGCCATGGTGCCGGCGTCGGCCGCTGGCCTGGTCAAGGTCTTCGACGATCCGCTCACGGCCTGCCAGGGCGCCAGCCTGGTCACCACCGATGTCTGGACCAGCATGGGCTTCGAGGCCGAGAACGACGCCCGCAAGCGCGCCTTCAAGGACTGGATGGTCACCACGCCCATGATGGACCGCGCCGAGCCCGACGCGCTCTTCATGCACTGCCTGCCGGCGCACCGCGGCGAGGAAGTTGAGGCCGCCGTGATCGACGGTCCCAAGAGCGTGGTCTGGGAAGAGGCCGAGAACCGCCTGCACGTGCAGAAGGCGCTGATGGAATACCTGCTCTGCGGCCGCTACTGAACCAGCACGGCGCGGGGTGAACAAGGGAGGGGCCGCGATGGCCCCTCTTTTTACGTCTTTCGTACAGAAACCCAAGGAGATGGAAGTGAGCCAGTTCGATAACGTGTCGGTCGTCAAGAAAGCCAACCTGTACTTTGACGGCAAGTGCGTCAGCCACACCGTGCTGTTCCCGGACGGCACCCGCAAGACGCTGGGTGTGATCTTCCCGGCCGCGCTGACCTTCAACACCGGCGCGCCCGAGATCATGGAAATCAACGCCGGCACCTGCCGCGTGCGCCTGGCCGGTTCGGAAGACTGGCAGACCTACGGCGCGGGCCAGCAGTTCAGCGTGCCGGGCAACAGCAGCTTCGATATCGAGGTGCAGGAAACGCTGGACTACGTCTGCCACTTTGCGTGACAGGCGCGGCGGGTCAGTCCTGGCCCGCCTGCTTTACAGCACTACCGGTTCCGGTTCGATGCGCACGCCAAAGCGTGCCTGCACCGCATCGGCGATGCGGTTGGCCAGCGCCAGCAGCATCGCGCCGGTGCCACCGCCGTGGTGCACTAGCACCAGCGCCTGCTTGCCATAGACGCCCACCGGGCCATCGGTCACGCCCTTGAAGCCGCAGCGGTCGATCAGCCAGCCGGCTGCCAGCTTGTACGAGCCGTCCGGCTGCGCATAGCTGACCAGGTCCGGGTTGGCCTGCAGCAGCGCGTCGCGCTGCGCGGCGCTGACCAGCGGATTCTTGAAGAAGCTGCCCGCATTGCCCAGCTGTGCCGGGTCGGGCAGCTTGCGCGAGCGGATCGCGACCACGGCGTCGCGAATCGTGGCCGCATCGGGCGCAGCCCGGCCATCGAGTTCGCGCGCCAGCTCCCCGTACGACAGCACCGGTTGCCACGCCTTGGGCAGGCTCAGCGTTACCGCCGTGATGATGTAGCGGCCGGCGCCGGCGCGCTTGAACAGGCTGTCGCGGTAGCCGAAGCCGCAGGCCCGCAGGTCCAGCCACACGAATGCGCCGGTGTGGCGGTCATAGGCGCGCACGCCTTCGAAGCGCTCGCGCAGCTCCACCCCGTAGGCGCCGATGTTCTGGATCGGCGCCGCGCCCGCGGTGCCGGGGATCAGTGCCAGGTTTTCCAGCCCGGGCATGCCGTCCGCGATGGTGCGGTTGACCAGCGCGTTCCAGTTCTCGCCGGCGCCGGCGGTGACCAGCCAGGCATCGCCAGTCTCCTCCGGTCGGTAGCCGGGGATTTCCATCAGCAGCACCAGCGCGTCCAGGTCGCCGGTCAGCACCACATTGCTGCCGCCGCCCAGGACCACCAGTGGCAGGCCGTCGGCACGCGGGTCGGCCAGTGCCGCGGTCAGGTCGGCTTCGCTGCGCACATGCACCGCAAAGCGCGCGCGCGCGTCAAATCCGAATGTATTGTGGCGACGCAGGGGATAGAATTCGTGGAAATCTGCCATGCAAGGGAAAGGTGACGCGGCCGCCGCTGGAGGGCAAGCGACCCGGAACTGCGAGGTAGGCTGGATTATACGGAAGGCGCCGAGCGCGGCCGGCTTCCGGGCATACGGATCACAAGGAGAATGCAATGCCGTCGTTTGATGTAGTGTGCGAAGCGAACATGGTCGAGGTGAAGAACGCGGTCGAGCAGGCCAACAAGGAAATCTCGACGCGCTTCGATTTCAAGGGCTCGGACGCCCGGGTCGAGCACAAGGAAAATGAACTGACTGCCTTTGCCGACGATGATTTCAAGCTGAGCCAGGTCAAGGATGTGCTGATCAACAAGATGGCCAAGCGCAACGTGGACGTGCGCTTCCTGGACTACGGCAAGATCGACAAGATCAGCGGCGACAAGGTCAAGCAGGTGATCACGATCAAGAAGGGCGTGACCGGCGACCTGTCCAAGAAGATCGTGCGCATCATCAAGGACAGCAAGATCAAGGTGCAGGCCAGCATCCAGGGCGATGCGGTGCGCGTGTCGGGCGCCAAGCGCGACGACCTGCAAAGCGTGATGGCGATGCTGCGCAAGGATGTGTCCGAGGCGCCGCTGGACTTCAACAACTTCCGCGACTGATTCTTGCCTCCCGCGCCGGCGCTCCTGCCGGCGCCGCCTCGCGCTGCCGCACTCAGCGAGGCTGCGGCAGTCCGCCGATTTTCGCGCCGGCCTTGATGCCTTTCTGCGAGAACCATCCCTTGTTCATTTCCAGCGCATAGCGGATCGCCGCCTTCGGGCAATGGTTGCTCTCCGTGCGCGGCGCCATGTCCTCGATATTGACGATGGTGCCATCATCGGCCAGGAAGGCGATCGACAGCGGCAGCTCGGTATTGCGCATCCAGAAGCAGTGACCCGCCTTCTGCTCGAACACGAACAGCATGCCGGCGTTGGGCGCCATGGTTGTGCGGTACATCAGCCCCTGTTCGCGTGCCGCCGGCGTGGCGGCAACCTCCGCCTGGATCGCAAACATGCCCGCGGTGAGCGGCACCACCGGCAGCGCGGCCTGCGCGTATGCGATCCCGGCGCTCAGCGCGAGCAGGCCGGCAATCGAGGAGCATCGTGACAACAGCGTGTTGGACAGGAAGGGCATGGTGTTCAGTCTGAAATGGCGCGGGCAGCAGCCGCAAGCATAGCGCACGCGCCGCGTGTCGATGTGCGGCGAGCGGTACGCCGCGCATCACGAGCTATCGCGGCAACAAAAAAGGCAGGCGCCTGGCGGCAGCCTGCCTTCTCTTTCCTGCCTCGCGAGCGCACGGGGCAGGGAGGGCGCCAGCGATTACTGGGCAGCCGGGGCCGAAGCGGCGGGGGCAGCCTTCTTCTTGCTGTGCTTCTTGTGGGTGGTCTTCTTCTTGGTCGTGGTCTTCGGGGCTTCCGTGGCCGCGGGCGCTGCAGTGTCGGCGGTAGCAGGTGCCGAAGCCTGGGCGAAGGCGCCGGTGGCGAACAGGCCAACAACCAGAGCAGCGATCAGTTTTTTCATGACGTATTACCTCGAAGGATGAGAACAGTCGGAAAGATTGACGCGTGATAGGACGTGTCCCCGACAAGAACGAGGCCGCCGCCGCCAGCGTTGACCCGCGACTTGTTAGTTTTTGTAACGAGAACGCCGCTTGATGTCGTTCGCCTGTCTGGTCTTCGAGACATGGATGCGCGGTGCCGGCTCCTGGCGCTCGCGCGGTGCTGCCGGTGCCAGTCCCAGTTGCGCGGGCAACACCTCGCAGCAGGCCCCGGGCGCGAGGCCGAGTGCGCGCAGGTCAAGCGGGCCGATCCCGACGCGCACCAGCCGCAACGTGGGAAAGCCGACCGCGGCGGTCATGCGGCGTACCTGCCGGTTCTTGCCCTCGCGGATCTTCAGCTCCAGCCACGCGGTCGGGATCGCCGCGCGAAAGCGCACCGGCGGCTGGCGCGGCCAGAGCCAGTCGGGCGCCTCGATCGCGCGCACCCTGGCCGGCTGCGTGACGAAGTCGCCCAGGTCTACCCCGGCGCGCAGCCGGGCCAGCGCGGCGGTATCGGGAATGCCTTCGACCTGTGCCAGGTAGGTCTTCTCCAGCTTGTGGCGCGGGTCGGCGATACGGGCCTGCAGCGTGCCGTCGTCGGTCAGCAGCAGCAGGCCCTCGCTGTCGGCATCGAGCCGCCCGGCCGGGTATACGCCGGGCACGCTCACGCACGCGGCCAGCGTCGGGCGCGTCGGGTGTTCCGAGAACTGGCTCATGGTGCCAAACGGCTTGTTCAGGGCAATCAGGGTCATGGGGCGCAAGTATGCCGCAGCCGCGCGCCGGGCCGGGAAATCGGAGGATCTGGGGGTCCGGCCCGATTGGCGGATGATGAAAAATTGCTGCATAATACGAAATTAGTCTTGTGTCTTATATAAGACTGAAGGCAGCCCAGGGTGGCGCTAGGGTGATGCAATGCAGCACGGGCGCGTAGCAAGGCCCGCTACAATGCCACAGCGCCATCTCCCCGAATCTCGCCGACCGGCCACGAACCGGCGGCAGTCACAACCGTTCCGTACTGGAGACGTCATGTACCAACATATCAAGGTTCCGGCCGGCGAAAAGATCACGGTCAACCAGGACTTTTCGCTGAATGTCCCGGACAATCCGATCATTCCTTACATCGAAGGCGACGGTACGGGCCTCGATATCACCCCGGTGATGATCAAGGTGGTGGACGCGGCCGTGGCCAAGGCCTATGGCGGCAAGCGCAAGATCGCCTGGATGGAGATCTACGCCGGCGAGAAGTCGACCAAGGTCTACGGCCCGGACGTGTGGCTGCCGGATGAAACCCTGGAGGTGCTCAAGGACTATGTGGTCTCGATCAAGGGCCCGCTGACCACGCCGGTGGGCGGCGGCATCCGCTCGCTGAACGTGGCGCTGCGCCAGCAGCTGGACCTGTACGTCTGCCTGCGCCCGGTGCGCTACTTCAAGGGCGTGCCCTCGCCGGTGCGTGAGCCGGAAAAGACCGACATGGTGATCTTCCGCGAGAACTCGGAAGACATCTACGCCGGCATCGAATGGGCGGCGGAAAGCGAACAGGCGAAGAAGCTCATCAAGTTCCTGCAGGACGAGATGGGCGTGAAGAAGATCCGCTTCCCGGAGACCTCGGGCATCGGCATCAAGCCGGTCTCGCGCGAGGGCACCGAGCGCCTGGTGCGCAAGGCGATCCAGTACGCCATCGACAACGACAAGCCGTCGGTGACGCTGGTGCACAAGGGCAACATCATGAAGTTCACCGAAGGTGGCTTCCGTGACTGGGGCTACGAGCTGGCGCAAAAGGAATTCGGCGCCGAGCTGGTCGACGGCGGCCCGTGGTGCAAATTCAAGAACCCGAAGACCGGCAAGGACATCGTGGTCAAGGACGCCATCGCCGACGCCTTCCTGCAGCAGATCCTGCTGCGTCCGGCCGAATACTCGGTGATCGCCACGCTGAACCTGAACGGCGACTATGTCTCCGACGCGCTGGCCGCGCAGGTCGGCGGCATCGGCATCGCCCCGGGCGCCAATATGTCTGACTCGGTCGCCATGTTCGAGGCCACCCACGGCACCGCGCCGAAGTACGCTGGCAAGGACTACGTCAACCCGGGCTCTGAAATCCTGTCGGCCGAAATGATGCTGCGTCACATGGGCTGGACCGAAGCCGCGGACCTGATCATCTCTTCGATGGAGAAGTCGATCCTGTCCAAGAAGGTGACGTACGACTTCGCCCGCCTGCTGGAAGGCGCGACGCAGGTGTCGTGCTCGGGTTTTGGCCAGGTGATGATCGACAATATGTAAGCACGGACTCCCGCTGCGGCGGGCGACCTGCCAAGGAAAACCCCGGTGCCGCCTGGTCGGCGCCGGGGTTTTTTTCTTGCCCCGGGCGCCAGTGTTGCCTAGAACGTCAGGGGTTGGAATGACGGGCCGGGCGGCCCGAGGAGACAGGCATGGACGATCCCTTCCGCCGCACCGCGTTCGGTGCGGCCATCTTCTACAAGGACCCGCTGGCGGCCCTGGACTGGCTGGAGCGCGCCTTCGGCTTTGAGCGGGTCATGGTGATCCGCGACCAGCAGGACCAGTTGGTGCATTCTGAAATGCGTTTCGGCGACAGCTACCTGATGGTGGGCAGCGAGTGGGCGGACTATACCGCCAGCCCGGCCTCGATCGGGGGCAAGAATACCCAGACCCTGCACGTGCACCTGCAGGAAGGGCTGGACCAGCATTGCGAGCGCGCCCGCGCCGCCGGGGCTGTGATCCTGCGCGAGCCGCAGGACGAGTTCTACGGCGACCGCACCTACACGGCCCGGGACACGGAGGGCCATGTCTGGACCTTCGGCCAGACTGTGCGCAAGGTCACCAGGGAAGAGGCCGAGCAGGCCAGCGGGCTGAAGATCGACGGCTGGGCCTGATGGCCCGGACCCGGGGGGCCCGGAAAGCAGAAAGCCCGGCGCGAGGCCGGGCTTTCGGTCGGATGTGGTGCGTGCAGCTGATCCGAGCCGGCACCCGCCGCGCCGCGGTGGCGGCAACGCGGGGCGCTGGCATCGATCCCGTCCCGGGGGAGCCCCCCCACACCCTGGTTGACCGCTCTGCGGCTCTGCGGCCGGGATGCGGTCGCGGCGCGCTTTAGCTGGCGTCCTGGATATTGGTGGCTTGCTTGCCCTTGGGGCCCTGGACCACCTCGAACGAGACGCGTTGACCTTCCTTCAGCGTCTTGAAGCCGGACATCTGGATAGCCGAAAAGTGCGCAAACAGTTCTTCTTCGCCCTCGTCCGGCTTGATGAACCCGAAGCCCTTGGCGTCATTGAACCATTTGACGATACCGCTTGCCATATACTCCCCCACGAAATAGCAGATTTCAAAGCGGGGAAGCCTTGCCGGCCAGACGGCACGGACTGCGGCGCCATGACCTGCCGCGTCCTGAGGTGCGGCAGGCGATGACGCGCGGCGAGGTGCAATCGCGTGGCGGCCAGTCTCGATGCTGACTCGCCGCCGCGGCGGCCGTGGCCTCCCTGCTCACGGATCACCTGCCTCGGCTGTTGCTTTGGCTCGTTGGCCGTCGGCAGGTGTGCGAACGATTCTTCTGGCAAAGCCGGATACTGTCAAGTTGGCGGATTCCCCACTGCCAGCAGGGTGTGGCGGGAATCGGACGGCACCTGGTGGTACCTTGGCGGCATGCGCCAGGGCTGCCATGCATGCGGTCCCGCCCGCGCCGGCCACGTGCCTTGCAATGCCTCCCGCGTGAAATCCCGCGTCCTTCCACCACCGGAAACTGGTGACCCGGCTCTTGAATCCGGCGCCTTTTCCCCAAATTGCAGAGTTGCGAGTAAGGGTTAGAATAAAGCCATGGCTACACGGCTTGCGAATGTCCCACAACGCGAAGCAGGCACCATCCTGGAGCGGAAAGAGCAGGCGCTTAAACCGCCCGCCATGTTCAAGGTGGTGCTGCTTAATGACGACTACACTCCGATGGAGTTTGTAGTGATGATCCTGCAGCAGTATTTCAGCAGGGACCGGGAAACGGCGACGCAGATCATGCTCACCGTGCACCGGGAAGGAAAGGGCGTCTGCGGTATCTACACCAGGGATATTGCAGCGACCAAGGTCGAGCTGGTGTCAACGCACGCGCGGCAGGCGGGGCATCCCCTGCAGTGCGTGATGGAGGAAGCATGATTGCGCAAGAATTGGAAGTGAGCCTGCATATGGCGTTTGTCGAAGCCAGGCAGGCACGCCACGAGTTCATTACCGTGGAGCACCTGCTGCTGGCATTGCTCGACAATCCCACGGCAGCGGAAGTCTTGCGCGCCTGCGCGGCCAATATAGAAGACCTGCGCACCAGCCTTAAGAACTTCATCGCGGATAACACGCCGGTGGTGCCGGGTACCGACGAGGTTGATACCCAGCCCACGCTCGGTTTCCAGCGCGTGATCCAGCGCGCGATCATGCACGTCCAGTCCACTTCCAACGGCAAGAAGGAAGTGACGGGTGCCAACGTGCTGGTCGCGATATTCGGCGAGAAGGATTCGCACGCGGTCTATTATCTGCAGCAGCAGGGCGTGACGCGGCTGGACGTGGTCAATTTCATCAGCCACGGTATCCGCAAGGACCAGTCCGAGCCCGCCAAGCATGGCGATGCCGCCGGCGAAGGCGAGGGCGGCGACGGCAAGGAAAGCCCGCTCGAGCAATACACCCAGAACCTGAACACGCTGGCCAAGGCCGGCAAGATCGACCCGCTGATCGGCCGCGAGAGCGAAGTCGAGCGCGTGGTGCAGGTGCTGTGCCGCCGGCGCAAGAACAACCCGCTGCTGGTGGGCGAGGCCGGCGTCGGCAAGACCGCGATCGCCGAGGGTCTGGCGTGGCGCATCACCAAGAACGAGGTGCCCGACATCCTGGAAAAGGCGACCGTCTACTCGCTCGACATGGGCGCGCTGCTGGCCGGCACCAAGTACCGCGGTGACTTCGAGCAACGCCTGAAGGGCGTGCTCAAGTCGCTCAAGGACAATCCGAACGCGATCCTGTTCATCGACGAGATCCACACGCTGATCGGCGCGGGCGCTGCATCGGGCGGGACGCTGGACGCCAGCAACCTGCTCAAGCCGGCGCTGTCGTCGGGCCAGCTCAAGTGCATCGGCGCGACCACCTTCACGGAATATCGCGGCATCTTCGAGAAAGACGCGGCGCTGTCGCGGCGCTTCCAGAAGATCGACGTGGTCGAGCCTTCGGTCGACCAGACCGTGCAGATCCTGCGCGGCCTGAAGTCGCGCTTCGAGGAGCACCACGGCGTCAAGTACGCGGCCTCGGCGCTGACCGCGGCAGCGGAGCTGTCGGCCCGCTTCATTACTGACCGCCACCTGCCCGACAAGGCGATCGACGTGATCGACGAAGCCGGCGCGGCGCAGCGCATCCTGCCGAAGTCCAAGCAGAAGAAGACCATCGGCAAGGGCGAGATCGAGGACATCGTCTCGCGCATTGCGCGCATCCCGCCGCAGAGCGTGAACCAGGACGACCGCAGCAAGCTGCAGACGCTGGACCGCGACCTGAAGTCGGTGGTGTTCGGCCAGGACCCGGCGATCGAGGCACTGGCCTCGGCGATCAAGATGTCGCGCGCCGGCCTGGGCAAGACCGACAAGCCGATCGGCTCGTTCCTGTTCTCGGGCCCCACCGGCGTGGGCAAGACCGAAGTCGCCAAGCAACTCGCCTTCATCATGGGCATCGAGCTGCTGCGCTTCGACATGTCCGAGTACATGGAACGCCACGCCGTGAGCCGCCTGATCGGCGCGCCGCCAGGATATGTGGGCTTTGATCAGGGCGGCCTGCTGACCGAAGCCGTCACCAAGAAGCCGCACTGCGTGCTGCTGCTGGATGAAATCGAGAAAGCGCATCCGGATATCTTCAATATCCTGCTGCAGGTGATGGACCATGGTTCGCTGACCGACAACAACGGCCGGCGCGCCGACTTCCGCAACGTGATCATCATCATGACCACCAACGCGGGGGCGGAGACCATGAACCGCGCCACCATCGGCTTCACCAGCTCGCGCGAGCAGGGCGACGAGATGGCTGACATCAAGCGCATGTTCACGCCGGAGTTCCGCAACCGGCTGGATGCCATGATCAGCTTCCGCTCGCTGGACGAGGAAATCATCCTGCGCGTGGTCGACAAGTTCCTGATGCAGCTGGAAGAGCAGCTGCACGAGAAGAAGGTGGAAGCCAGCTTTACCGAGAAGCTGCGCAAGTTCTTGGCGCACAAGGGGTTCGATCCGCTGATGGGCGCGCGCCCGATGCAGCGCCTGATCCAGGACATGATCCGCAAGGCCCTGGCCGACGAGTTGCTGTTCGGCCGGCTGGTTTCGGGCGGCAAGGTGGTGGTGGACCTGGACGAGCAGGACCAGATCAAGCTCGATTTCTCCGAGATCGAGCCGGAACCGCCCGAGGCGCCCGAGGAACAGCGCGCCGAAGCCTGAGCGGTAATCGGCCGCGTTGCCTGCAACGTGGCCGGTCATCGGGCAAAATACGGGGGCGGCAGTCATGCCGCCCCTTTTCTTTTTGTCCCGGCGGCCGCCGGCCATGCCCGTCGGGGCATGGGTTTGCGGCCGCAGCTGGCCGCGCAACCGGCCAGGAATCCAGCCTGAAAACCCTGATGTCCTCTGCCGAACGCACGCGGCGCCGCCGCCTGCTGCTCAAGATCCTGCCGCTGGGCGCCATGCCCGTCCCGATGCTCCACGCCGCTGCCGCCACCGGCGCCGAACCGCTGGCGGGCAACCGCCCGATCGCGCTGGTGCTGCCGTTCCCGCCAGGCGGGAGCGTCGACATCGTGGCCCGGCAGCTGCAGCCCGGGCTGAAGGCGGCGCTGGGGCAGACCGTGGTGGTCGACAACAAGCCGGGTGCCGGCGGCCTGATCGCATCGAGCACCGTGGCGCGCGCGAAGCCGGACGGCACCACCCTGTTGATGGCCTTCGACACCCACGCCATCAACCCTTTCGCCTACAAGCAGCTGCCCTACGACACCTTCCGCGATTTCTCGCCAATCTCGCAGCTGGTGCGCTTTCCGCTGGTGATTGCCGCCAATCCCGCGCTGCCCGTGGCCAATGTGCGCGAGCTGGTGGAGCTGGCCAAGGCCAGGCCCGACGGCGTGCGCTATGCCTCGTCCGGCATCGGCAGCCTGAACCAGCTGGCGGCCGAGGCGCTGGCGACCGAAGCCGGCGTGCGCATGCTGCATGTGCCCTACAAGGGCGGCGGCCCGGCCGTGCAGGCGGTGCTGTCCAACGAGGTCGATATTTTCTTCAGCAGCTACGCCGCGGTGCAGGCGCACGTGGCCGCACGCACCATCAAGGTGCTGGGCGTGACCGGCACCAGCCGACTGCGCCAGCTGCCGCAGGTGCCGACGGTGGCAGAGCAGGGGCTCAAGGGCTTCGAGGCCTACTCCTGGATCGGCGTGTTCGGCCCGGCCGGCCTGCCGGCATCCACGGTCACGCGCATCCACGACGCGCTGGTCGAATCGCTGCGCCAGCCGCGCGTGGTCGATGCGCTGGCCGCGCAGGGCTTCGAGATCGTGGGCGGCAGCCCGGCCGACCTCGGCAACCTGGTGCGCCGCGAGCATGACAAATGGCAGGCCGTGGCGCACAAGGCCAATATCCAGTTCGAATGACGATGTCCGGCGCCGGTGCGCCGTGAAACCGAGAGGATGCCGATGGCAACGCAAGCGGAAATGTTCGACCACGCCGTGGTGGTGTGCCCAGACCTCGATGCCGGGGCCCAGGCCTGGCGCCGGCTCGGCTTTACGCTGACGCCGCGCGGCTACCACACGCTCGGCTCGCAGAACCACTGCATCATGCTGCGGCGGGACTACCTTGAGCTGCTGCACGTGACCGCGCCCAGCCCCAGCCGCCAGTACTACTGGGATGCGCAGGCGCACGGCGGCGGCTGCGCGGCGATGTCGTGCAAGAGCGCCGATGCCTTTGCCACCGCGGCACGGCTGCGTGCGGCGGGCTGGCACACCTCGGACCCGATCGAGTTCTCGCGTCCGGTGCAGCTGGATGACGGCAGCGAGCATCCGGCCACCTTTCGCGTGACCGCGCTCGATGATGCGCCGGGCGCGCGCTATTTCGTCTGCGAGCACCGTACGCCCGAACTGCTGTGGCGGCCCGAATGGACCCGCCATGCCAACGGCGCGCACAGCATCGCCACCATGTTCCTGGTGGTGGCGCCCGCGCTGGTGGACGCCGCCGCGCGCGCCTACGCGGAGCTGACCGGAGGCGAGCTGACGCAGCTGAGCGAACATGTCTGCAGCCTGGCGCTGGACGATGCCACGCTGGTGGTCAGCACGCCGCAGGCGCTGGCTTCGGCCACCG
The DNA here is from genome assembly GCF_000611125.1 of Cupriavidus sp. SK-4. NCBI lineage: Bacteria > Pseudomonadati > Pseudomonadota > Betaproteobacteria > Burkholderiales > Burkholderiaceae > Cupriavidus > Cupriavidus sp. SK-4. The sequence continues at coordinate 35,396 of NZ_JFJW01000083.1, read as the reverse complement.
GCACCGCGCATATCCGGCGCGAGGGGCCGGGCTACGCGGCGATCCGCCTGCGCACCAATGACCTGGCGGCCGCGCGTGCCGGTTGGCGCGAACAGGGTGTGCCGACCCACGACCTGGGCCCGCGCGAGACCCTGGTGCTGGCGGATGCCGCCAGCGGCGTGGCGCTGCTGTTCGAGCAGCAGGGCTGAAATGCAAACTGGCGCCCCGCGAGGCGCCAGTGTCTTGTGCGGCCGGAGGCTGCGTCAGGCGCTGGCCTTGGCGTGATGCACACCGGTCGAGCCAAAGCCGCCCGCGCCGCGATCGCTGTCTTCGCTGAATTCTGCCACCGTCGAAAACACCGGCCGCAGCACCGGCACGAACATCATCTGCGCGATGCGCTCACCCGGCTGGATCACGATCGGCTCGGTGCCGGGCGCGTTGCGGTTCCACACGCTGACCATGATCTGGCCCTGGTAGTCGGCATCGATCACGCCGATCGAATTGCCCAGCACCAGGCCTTTCTTGTGGCCCAGGCCCGAGCGCGGCACGATGGTCGCGGCCATGTACGGGTTGCCCATGTGCACGGCGATGCCGGCCGGCACCAGTTGCGCGGGCGTGCCCGGCGCGATCGATACCGGGGAGTCGACGCAGGCATGCAGGTCGATGGCGGCGGCCATTTCGCTCTGGTAGGCGGGCAGGCCCCATTCATTCAGGCGCGCATCGAGCACCTTGATTTCGACGGTCGGGTTCAGTGGCTGGGTCATGGGAATCCTGGGGGAAATCGGTTCAACGGAATAGGTGGCAGCCGCGCATGATACCGGACGCGCGCCCGCCATCAGGGCCGTGCGCGCCCGGGCAGGCGCTGGCCGATCGCCGCTACCAGCTGGCGCGCCAGCGACAGCTTGTCGGCACGCGGCAGCCGTGTCATGCCGGCGGCGTCGAACAGCACGATCTCGTTGTCGTCCAGGCCGAAGGTATGGTGGCCGATATTGCCCACCAGCAGCGGCACGCCCTTGCGCTGGCGCTTCTGCTCGCCGTACTGCTCCAGGTTCTCGCTCTCGGCGGCGAAGCCGACGCAGTAGGGTGCGTCAGCCCGCGCCGCGACCGAGGCCAGGATGTCGGGGTTCTGCACGAACTGCAGCGTGGGGGTGTCGGTATCGTTGGCCTTCTTCAGCTTCTGCTGCGCGACTACAGCCGGGCGCCAGTCCGCCACCGCGGCCACGGCGACAAAGATATCCACGCCGTGCAGCTGCGCGATCACCGCGTCATGCATCTGCTGCGCGCTGCGCACGTCGGTGCGGACCACGCCGCGCGGGGTGGGCAGGCCGGTGGGGCCGGCCACCAGCAGCACTTCGGCGCCGGCCTCGCGCGCCGCGCGCGCGATCGAGAAGCCCATCTTGCCGGACGACAGGTTGGTGATGCCGCGCACCGGGTCGATCGCCTCGAAGGTCGGGCCGGCGGTGATCAGCACGCGCTTGCCTTGCAGCGGCTTGGGCTGGAAGAAGGCAATGATGTCGTCGAGCAGCTCTTCGGGCTCCAGCATGCGGCCGTCGCCGACCTCGCCGCAGGCCTGGTCGCCGCTGCCAGGGCCCAGGATCATCACGCCGTCGGCGCGCAGCTGCGCGGCGTTGCGCTGGGTGGCGGGAGCGGCCCACATCTGGCGGTTCATCGCCGGCGCCACCAGCAGCGGGCAGTCGCGCGCGATGCACAGGGTGCTGAGCAGGTCGTCGCACAGCCCGTTGGCCAGACGCGCCATGAAATCGGTCGAGGCCGGGGCGATGACGATGGCATCGGCCTCGCGCGACAGGTCGATGTGCGCCATGTTGTTGTCGATGCGGGCATCCCACTGCGACAGGAAGACCGGCCGGCTGGACAGCGCCTGCATCGTCACCGGCGTGATGAAATGCGTCGCCGCCTCGGTCATGGCCACCTGCACGGTGGCGCCGGCCTTGGTCAGCAGGCGGACCAGTTCGGCCGACTTGTAGCAGGCGATGCCGCCGGTCAGGCCGAGAACGATGTGCTTGCCGCGCAAATCCATGGTGGGGAACCTGGCTGAGGGAGATAGGGAATGATACCGGCTATGCCGGCCC